>SFHN01000009.1 GCA_004555635.1 [Eubacterium] saphenum | reverse complement strand
TAATATAGAATAGACTATTGTGTCCGGGAGGATTTTTTATGGATAGTTTTATTCAGGTTGACATTTATACGTCGTCACAGGCGATAGACGGTATAACCGGCGCGCTGGAGGACTACGGCATAACGGGCTTTATCATCAGCGACAGCGCGGACTTTGAGAGCTTTCTCGAGGACAAGGACGCAAACTGGGATTACGTTGACGACAGCCTAATGCAGCTTAAAACGGTTGAGCCGCACATAACGCTTTATGTTCACGACAACGCACAGGGCGCGGAAACGCTCGCGGCAATACGGTCGCTGGTTAACGGCTATGCGCAGAGCAATGCAGACGGCTTTTTCGGGAATATCCGGTTGGAGCTTGCGAACGTAAAGGAAGAGGACTGGGCTAACAACTGGAAGAAGTACTACAAGCCGTTCAGAGTAGGGCGCACACTTGTCATAAAGCCGTCGTGGGAGGAAGTTACTCTCGCAGAGGGTGACAGGGTACTTGAAATCGACCCTGCGTCTACCTTCGGCACGGGTCAGCACCACACGACAAAACTTGTTATGGAAACGCTGGAAAACGTGATAAAGGGCGGCGAGCGGGTGCTTGACCTCGGCTGCGGAAGCGGCATTCTTTCTATTGCTGCAATGCTTTTCGGCGCTCGCGACATCACGATGTGTGATATTTTTGAGAACGCGGTAAAGACCGCCTCGGAAAACGCGGAGAAAAACGGAATAACGAAAGACCGCTGCCGCGCTTTCTGCGGAAATGTGATAGACGACGAGGTGCTGCGCCTTAAAATCGGCGGCGGGTACAACGTTATCTGCGCGAACATTGTGGCGGACGTAATCATCGGAATGAGCCCCTATTTCGGCGGATTTCTCGCAGAGGGCGGCAAGCTTATCGTGTCGGGAATAATCGACGAGCGGCTTGACGAGGTTACCGCGGCGCTTTCCGAAAACGGCTTTGCTGCCGACAGCGTCGCAAACGAGGCGGGCTGGAACTGCATTCTGCTCTCTCGGAAATAATTTGCGGCGGCTTCCTGAAAAAGCGCTTTTTCAGGCTGCTAAGAAGCCCGCAGAGACTGTGAAGCTTCATTTCGACAGTCTGTGCAAATATGATTTCCGTTTTTCCCTTTTGTGCATATAATGCAGAAAAGGGGGGAGCGATGTGGAATTTGTATATGTTTTTGTTCTGATGTTCGTGTCGATTTTCGGGCTTGCAATGCTGCTTCGGCTGCTTGCCGAGGCGCTGCTTGACAGCTGCTGCCGCAGGTTCACGGTTATCGTCCGCGAGGACGAGAATATCGAGGAGTTTATACGCTGCGCGAGAAAAGCACCGTTTATCGGGACAATCGAGATTATACGCAGGCGGGACGGGGACAGCATTGCTCCCGCGCTCGCGGAAAAATACGACGAAATTCGGATAGCCGAGCCGCAGGGAGCGGACTGTCACGAAGAAAAATGACTGGCAAGGGACGGTGAAAGCTTGAATATCGCAACAGAGCCTGAAAAGCTTCGCGGAACGGTGGTTGACGTTATTTTCTTCAACGAGTCGAACGGCTATGCCGTGCTCGACCTGGACGTTGAGGGCGAGCTTGTCACCGCCGTTGGGAATATGGGCGAGGTGCGCGAGGGCGAGCTGCTTACCCTTTACGGCGAGTACGAAAACAACGCAAAGCACGGCAGGCAGTTTAAGGTGGACATATTCGAGCGCGCGCTGCCCGAATCCCGCGACGCGATACGCAGGTACCTTGCCTCGGGGGTTATCTCGGGAATAGGTCCTGCGACGGCTAAGAAAATCGTTATGGCTTACGGCGACAGGGCGCTTGAAATAATCGAGAGCGAGCCGGAGCAGCTCTGCTCCATAAGGGGCATTACCCCCGTTATGGCAAAGCGCATAGGCGAGGACTTCAAGCGCATAACGGGGCTTCGCAAGGCGATGACGTTTTTCTCGCGCTACGGTATTCAGCCGATGTATATTTCCGCCGCGTGGAAGCAGTTTGAGGGCTACACCATCGACGAGGTGAAGAAAAACCCCTACTGCCTTTGCGGCGCGGGGATAGAGCTGCCGTTTCGCGAGGCGGACCGCGTCGCGGAGGACCTCGGAATACCGCACGACAGCCCCGAAAGAATACGCGCGGGGCTTATGTGGACGCTGTCGCTTTACGCTTCGGATGGGAACACCTGCGTGCGCGAAAACGAGCTTCTCGAGGCGGTGTCGCGGGAGCTTTTTGTCAGCGAAAAGGTGTGCTATGACGCGCTTTGCATTGCGGTGGACGACGGCGATGTTGTCATATCCGACAAATACGACGGAAAGCCCGTTTATCTCTCGGAATACTACAACGCGGAGGAATTTATCGCGCAGAAGCTTGCGGAAATGGTAAAGCGCAGCGAGGGCAGCGACACGGATTTCTCGAATGAAATCGCAGCGGTTGAATGGACGGAGGGAATTGTCTACGAGGACATTCAGCGCAAGGCGATAAACGGCTGTATGAACAACAAAGTGTTCATTCTGACGGGCGGTCCCGGCACGGGAAAAACCACAACGCTTAATGCGGTAATTTCCCTGTGCAAGCAGCGCGGGCTTAAGCTTAAGCTTGCCGCGCCGACGGGCAGAGCGGCAAAGCGTATGGCTGACCTCACGGGAGCGCCTGCGCAGACAATTCACCGCCTGCTTGAGGTGGATTTCGCGGCGGGTGGAAATGCGTTCAAGCGAAACGCCGAAAACCCGCTTTCCTGCGATGTGCTGATTATCGATGAGATGTCGATGGTGGACACGCTGCTTATGGCGTCGCTGCTTGAAGCGCTGAGAGGTAAAACGCGGCTGATTATGGTCGGCGACAGCAATCAGCTTCCGTCCGTCGGCGCGGGAAATATCCTGCGCGACCTTATCGACAGCGGAAAAATCCCGATGGTGGAGTTGAAGCAGATTTTCCGACAGGCTGCGGAAAGCCTTATCGTAACAAACGCGCACAGGATTGTAAACGGCGAGTACCCTGTGCTTGACGACAGGACGAACGACTTTTTCTTTATGCCGACGGCTTCCGAGGAGGAAACGGTGAGCCTTGTCGTAAGCCTTTGCAAAACGCGGCTGCCGAAAACCTACGGCTACGACCCGCTGGAGGACATACAGGTGCTGTGCCCGTCGCGGCTCGGCACGGTAGGCACGCGCAGCCTTAACCAAGCGCTTCAGCTTGCGCTTAACCCGCCCGCGCAGAACAAGCACGAGGTTGTGTTTATGAAAACGCTGTTCCGAAGCGGCGACAAGGTTATGCAGACGAAAAACGACTACGACGTCGAGTGGCGCAGGGGCGACGAGAAATCTCACGGAATATTCAACGGCGACATCGGCTCGGTGCAAAGCGCAGACCGCATTAACAGCAGGCTTAAAATCGACTTTGACGGCAGAGAGGCTGTCTACGAGGACGAAATGCTAAAGAGAATCGAGCACGCTTATGCGATTACGATACACAAAAGTCAGGGCAGCGAGTATCCCGCGGTTATAATCCCGCTTCCGAACGGAATGGACAGGCTTACATACCGCAACCTTCTGTACACGGGAGTTACCCGTGCGAAGAAAACGCTTATCCTTATCGGCTCGGTCGGAAAGGTTTACGATATGGTGCGAAATGTCAGCCGCACGCGTCGTCTGACCTGCCTGAAGGAAATGCTGGAGGACGAATTTGTATAGGGCGGCGGTTTACGACGCCCTGCGCAGGGTAATCGCGTTTGCCGCGCCGAACCGCTGCCCGTTCTGCACGCGGCTTTGCGGAACGGCGGAAATATGGCACGAGTGCTGTTTTGAAACGCTGCCGTTTCTTGATGGAGCCTTGCAGCCGCCTTTTGGCGTGTCGGAGCTTTATGCGGTATGCCGCTATGAAAACGCCGCGCGGCGCGCCGTGCTGGAATATAAGAAAGGCTTCTTTATTTACGCGGCGGAGGCGTTTGCGGTGCTTATTATCGAACGCGTCGGAGAAGAACTGAAAAGCTTTGACGCGATAGTTCCCGTGCCGAGCGCCGCGGAGAAAACCTCTCTCAGGGGCTATTCACCCGCGGGGCTTATTGCGCGGCTGGTGTCAATGCGAAGCGGAGTTCCCTTTGCGAACGTGCTTGCAGCTGTCCGCGGAAAAGCCGAGCAGAAAGCCCTCGGAGCAATTGAGCGCACCGAGAACGCGCGTCTTTCGTTCAAAATTAAGAGCGGCGCTGTAAGCGGAAAGCGCGTTTTGCTGATAGACGACGTATGCACCACGGGAAGCACGCTGTCCGCTTGTGCGGAGCTGCTGAAAAAAGCGGGCGCTGCGGGGGTTTCCGCCGCGGTGTTTGCGAAAACAATTAAGGGTTAATCGGAGAAAACAATGATAGATTTTGTTATAGAAAACGGCATACTTAAGCGCTGCACAGTGACGGACGAAAGCTGCGCACGGGTGGTTGTACCCGAGTGCGTAAGCGAGATATCCTCGCACGCATTCAGCGGCAGCGAAATCGCGAGCGTTGTTATTCCCGCGACGGTAAAGCGCGTCTGCGAAAAGGCATTTGACGGCTGCGGAGCGCTTGCGCTTGCTGATATTGCGGCGGAGGAGGTCTGCGCCGTGCCAGCGCTTGTGCTTATACTGCGCGATGGCGTAAAGCGGCTTTGCGCTTCAAGTGAAAAAACGCGCGCGTTTTCCGAAATATGCGGGGCAAACGGCGCTCCCGTGATTAAGGGCGGGGCGAGGTTTTTACCGATTGCCGCGGTGGCGGACAGCGTCTGCGAAATCGGGGAGAATTTCTTCTGCGATATGGCTTCGGCGGCGGCTTCCGATGGCTCGTTTGCCGCAGGCTATGCAAAGGAAAACAGGCTTCCGCTTGTCGGGCTGAACTCCGCTTTAGAGGGTCAGCTAAGCGACTTTGCAAGGAATATTTCCGCCGCCGAGAAGGAAGCTGCAGCATACCGCCGCGACCTCGAAGCTGCGAGAACGAGCCTCGAAGCGCTTCGCACAGCGGAAGCGGACAGGCTTGCCGCCGTGAAGGACGAGCTGCTTTCCGAAAACGAGCGGTTAAGCAGGGAGCTTGAAGAAGTCACCGCAGAGGCGGAGGAGATATCGAGGGAGATTTCCGCGCTGCGAAAGGAGCTTTCGGGGACGTTTGCGCTTGCGGCGAAGAAAAAGAACGAGCTTAAAGAGCAAATTGCCGAGGCAGAGGCGCGGCTTGACGCAAAGCGGCTTCGCATAAACACTCTGCCCGTAAAAATCCACGCAAACGAGGTTGAGATAGAAAACCCGCTTGAAAACTCGCGAATAGCGCAAACCGAAAAGCGCGTAGAAAAGCTTCTGGCAGGTATGGAGCACAACCTGCGTATGAAATCGCTCCTTGAACAGCGCGCCGCGATTGTACAAGGGCAGCTTGATGCTCTGTAAGCACAGAAAGGAACAAGAGGAACAACTATGATAACGCGATTATCCCCGGACGAGCTTGCGCTCCAGCGGGAATATACTGAAAAGGTGCGCGCGCTTAACGCAAAGCGGGAAACCCCGCCGACGGCGCACGTCCACAGCTTCGGCTGCCAGCAGAATGTCAGCGACGGCGAGAAGCTTAAAGGTATGCTTGCCGAAATGGGCTTCGGATTTACCTCTGACCCCGATATGGCGGATTTTATCCTGTTTAACACCTGCGCGGTGCGCGAAAACGCCGAGGACAGGGTGTTTGGAAATCTCGGGCAGCTTAAACACAACAAAAAGCGAAATCCCGAGCTGATTGTCGGCGTTTGCGGCTGTATGGTGCAGCAGGAGCATATCACCGAGAAGATAAAACGGAGCTTTCCGCACGTTGACCTGGTGTTCGGAACGCACGTTCTGCACACGTTCCCACAGCTTGTTTATGAAGCTATTACGACGCATAAGAGAAAGATTTCCATACCCGAAAGCGACGGAGTTATCGCCGAGGGAATACCGCTGCGCCGCGAGAGCACACTAAAGGTCAGCATACCGATTATGTACGGCTGCAACAACTTCTGCACCTACTGTATCGTTCCGTATGTGCGCGGGCGCGAGCGCAGCCGCGAAAAGGCGCTGATTGTTGAGGAAGCGCGGCAGGCTGTACAAAGCGGCGCAAAGGAACTGCTTCTTCTCGGGCAGAACGTAAACTCCTACGGAAAGGAGCTTGGCACAAGCTTTTCGGAGCTGCTTCGCGAGATAAACGCAATCGACGGCGAGTTCAAGATTTGCTATATGTCAAGCCACCCGAAGGACGCAACAAAGGAGCTTATCGATACGATTGCCGAGTGCGAAAAGGTAACGCGGCACTTCCACCTGCCTGTTCAGTCGGGCAGCAGCCGCGTGCTGAAGATGATGAACAGGGGCTACACCCGCGAGCAGTATCTCGAACTGATTTCGTATGTAAAGGAGCGCATTCCCGACGTCGCGCTGACCTCGGATATAATCGTCGGCTTTCCCGGTGAAACCTATGAGGACTTCTGCGAAACGCTTTCGCTGATACGAGAGGTCGGCTACGACTCGCTGTTCACGTTTATCTACTCCCCGAGAAAGGGGACAAAAGCGGCGGAGCTTCCCGACCCTGTTTCCGAGGAGGAAAAGGGAAAGTGGTTCAGAGAGCTTCTTGACGTTCAGCAGGAGGTAGGCGCGGACAGTTACCGAAAGTATATCGGGCAGAAGCACCGCGTTCTCTGCGAGGGCAGGGGAAGAACCCGCGACGGCTGCCTTACGGGCAAAACAAGGCAGAATGTGATTGTTGATTTTGACGGCGACAGCTCGCTTATCGGCAGCTTCGTTGACGTTGAGATAACCGACGCGCTCAACTGGGCGCTGCTAGGAAAATTAGTATAAACCAAAGGAGAAAACACAATGAACGTAATCGAAGTAACAAGACAGCTCGGTCTGGCAATTCAGGCGGACGAGAGATACCTTGAGTATGTTAAGGCAAAGGAAGCAAACGACGCTGACGCGGCTTTGCAGGACCTTATCGGCGAGTTTAACCTTATCCGCCAGAACCTCGCTATGGAGCAGGGCAAGGAGGAGTCGGAGCAGAACCCCGAGAAAATCAAGGAGCTTACCATCAAAATGCACACTGCATACAACGAGGTTATGACCAACGAGAATATGGCGCTGTTCACCGTTGCGAAGCAGGGAATGGACAAGCTTATGAGCGAAATCAACACTATCCTCACCTACTCTATGGAGGGTATGGACCCGCTCACCTGCCCCAGCGAGGTACAGGCGTCCGCGGGCTGCTCGGGAAGCTGCGCAAGCTGCGGCGGCTGCGGCTGATAAATGAGTAAAAACCGCAGCCCGGAAATGCGTTTTCGGGCTGCGGAGATTTTGCACAGAACTTGGGAAAGGAATGGTCATAAAAATGGCACAGGAAAAGGAAAAGATATCTCCGATGCTTCGGCAGTATCTTGACATAAAGGAGAAATACAGCGAATATATCCTGTTCTTTCGTCTGGGAGATTTTTATGAGATGTTCTTCGAGGATGCCGTTACCGTTTCGCGCGAGCTGGAGCTTGCGCTTACGGCGAGGGCAGGCTCACCTATGTGCGGAGTGCCGTATCACAGCAGCGAAATCTACATAAAGAAGCTTATCGACAAGGGGTTTAAGGTCGCTATCTGTGAGCAGCTGACCGACCCCGCGACGACAAAGGGGCTTGTTGAGCGCGACGTAATCCGCCTTGTTACGGCGGGCACCGTTATAGAAGCTAGTATGCTCAACGAGGACAGCAACAACTATATCACCTGTATCCGCACCGAGGGCGCTGCGGCGGCGCTTGCGTTTGCCGACCTGTCAACGGGGGAGGTTCACGTCTTTGAAAAGAGCGGCAAAAAGCGCGAGCAGGAGATTATCTCGGAGCTTTCACGGTTTAACCCCGTCGAGCTGCTGGTTGACGAGCGGTTTGCCACAATGCGCGAGGTTCACGAGTTCGTGTGCGACAGGCTAAAGCGCTGCCAGTGCGAGGTGCTGTCGGAGGATAAGTTCGACAACTCCGACCTCGGAATAATCACATCGCAGTTCGAGAAAAACGACAGCGCAGACACTTTCGGGATTTCGGAAATGCCGCTTGCGCAGAAGGCGCTTTGCGCGCTGTTCCGCTATTTCGAGGAAACGCAGAAAACGACGGTAAAGCGCTTCGTTGGGCTAAAGGTTCATTACGACGACGAGTATATGGGCATTAACCTGACTACCCGCAGAAACCTCGAGCTTACCGAAACAATGCGCACAAAGGAAAAGCGCGGCTCGCTGCTCTGGGTGCTGGATAAGACGGTCACGAGTATGGGGCGCCGCCGCCTTCGCACTTGGGTGGAGCAGCCGCTGATAAATCCCACGGAGATACTACGCCGTCTTGACGCGGTGGAGGAGCTGACAAAAAACGCGGCGGTGCTGGGCGATATCTGCGACGCGCTGTCGGGAATATACGACCTAGAGCGCCTTATGACCCGCGTTATGTACAAGTCCGCTTCGCCGCGCGACATCTATTCGCTCGGGCTTACCTGTCAGAAGCTGCCCGCGCTGAAAAAATGCCTCGCGAAAAACAGCTCACGGCTTCTCGTTTCGCTTAACAGCGAGATAAGCGCGCTTGAGGACGTGGCTTCGCTCGTCGAAAACGCGATAGTTGACGACCCGCCGCTTACGCTTAAAGACGGCGGAGTTATCCGCGACGGCTTCAACGAGGAGATTGACCGCCTGCGCAAGATAACGGGCGGCGGCAAGGATATCCTTGCGGATATCGAGGAGCGCGAGCGCGCCGCAACGGGTATTCGCACGCTGAAAGTCGGTTACAACCGCGTTTTCGGATATTACATCGAGGTTTCAAAGAGCTTTGTAAGTCAGGTTCCGCCGCACTATCACCGAAAGCAGACGCTGACGACGGGCGAGCGGTTTATCACCGACGAGCTTAAAAAAGTCGAGGGCGAAATTCTCGGCGCAAACGATAGGATTTTAGCGCTTGAGCAAGCGGTATTTTCGGAGGTTCGCGACTTTATCGGCACGCGCCTTGAGCAGATACAGACAACTGCACAGGCGGTTAGCGCGGTTGACGTTCTGTGTTCGTATGCGCAGGTGTCCGTACAGAACGGCTATGTTAAGCCCGAGATAACCCTTGAAAGCGTTATCGACATCAAGGACGGACGTCACCCCGTTATCGAGAAAATGCTGCGCGACGACAAGCAGTTCACCCCGAACGACGCATATCTCGACCTGCGCGACAACCGTCTTATGATTATCACAGGTCCCAATATGTCGGGTAAATCGACGTTTATGCGGCAGACCGCCATAATCGTGCTGATGGCGCAGATTGGCTGCTTTGTCCCTGCGCGGTATGCGAAAATCGGCGTGGTTGACAAGATATTTACGCGTGTGGGCGCGTCCGACGACCTGTCGGCGGGTCAGTCTACGTTTATGGTGGAGATGAACGAGGTTGCGGAAATCCTCAAAAACGCAACGCAGAAGAGCCTTGTAATTCTCGATGAGATAGGGCGCGGAACTTCCACCTTTGACGGAATTTCAATCGCAAAGGCGGTCGCGGAGTATATCTCGGGAAAAAACATCGGCTGCAAGACGCTGTTCGCAACGCACTATCACGAGCTTATCTCGATGGAGCGCGAATATGAGGGTGTTCGCAACTTCTCCGTCGCGGTTTCAAAGCGCGGCGACGACATAAAGTTCCTGCACAAGATTGTCGAGGGCGGCACAGACGACAGCTACGGAATTGAGGTAGCAAAGCTTGCGGGGCTTCCGCAGAAGGTTATCGAGCGCGCGAAAACCGAGCTGAAGGACCTTGAAGTCAGCGGAAAGATTAAGCTTGCGCAGGTAATCGAAAGCAGCGCCGACAGTCAGTTCAGCTTTGCCGCGGTAAACGAGCAGAACGCCATAGCGCGCCTTCGCGCCGCGGATATCAACAGTATGAGCCCGCTTGACGCGCTGATGTTTGTGAAAGAACTGAAGGATTCGCTGTGATTATTGCATTTCGCCCGAAACGCGGGCTTGGAACGGAGAAAAAATGCCAAAGATAAATCTGCTTGACAAAAGCGTATACGAGCTTATCGCGGCGGGCGAGGTAATAGAGCGCCCCGCCTCCGTGATAAAGGAGCTTGCGGAAAACTCCATTGACGCGGGCGCAAAGACCGTAACCGTCGAGATAAAGCGCGGCGGAATAACCTATATCCGCGTAAGCGACGACGGCTGCGGTATCGCGTATGAGGATATCCCCACCGCGTTTTTGCGCCACGCGACAAGCAAGGTGTTCACCGCCGACGACCTCGAAACTATAAACACGCTTGGCTTCCGCGGCGAGGCGCTTGCTTCCGTCTGCGCGGTCGGCAGGGTGCATATGATAAGCAAGCGGAGCGAGGATAGGCTCGGCACAAGCTACCGCATTGAGGGCGGAGAGGTGCTTGAATACGACAGGACAGGCTGCGCGGACGGCACAACGATAGTAATCCGCGACCTTTTCTTCAACACCCCCGCGCGCCTGAAATTCCTCAAAAAGGACGTCACCGAAGGCAACTACTGCGCGGCGGTCGTTGAAAAGCTCGCGCTGTCACACCCCGCGATTTCGTTCCGCTTTATCCGCGACGGAAAGCAGACGCTGATGACGGGCGGCGACGGTGAGTATTACAGCGCGGTTTATTCCGTTTTCGGAAAGCAGTTCGCAGCGGGGCTTGTTCCCGTGGAGAACATCTACCGCGACATAAGCGTTATCGGCTACGTTTCCTCTCCCCTTGCGACAAAGAAAAAGCGCTCTATGCAGCACTTTTTCGTAAACGGCAGAAGCGTGCGCAGCCCGCTTTGCAGCGCGGCACTTGAGGAAGCGTTCAGAAACAGCATTATGGTGGGGAATTTCCCCGCGTGCGTGCTGTGCATAAACATCGACCCGTCGCAGCTTGACGCGAACATCTCCCCGACAAAGACGGAGGTTCGCTTCTCGAATGAAAAGGCGGTGTTTGACGCGATTTATTTTGCGGTGAAAAACGGGCTGCTTGGCTACGATGAGTCGCGCGAGATAAAGCTGCCCGCTGCCGAAACCGCTCCGCGAGAGGATTGGGAGCAGCCGCGCGAGCCTAAGCCCGAGCTAAAGACAATGGCTGTGCCGTCGGGGCGCGAAACGGTGGTTTATCCGCAGGAAAAACGCGAGCCGCCGAAATTCACCCTGCGGCAGGAATACCCCGCGGCGGAGCAGCAGGTTATGACGGAGGTTGTGCCGCCGCTTTTCAAAAAGCCCGAGCCGAAGGAGCGACCGCTTGAAACCTACCCCGGCTTTGCGTTTATTTCGGAAAAGAGTTTTAAGCCCCGCGAAAATTCAGCTGGCGATATCGTTTCGCGTATGAAAAAGGAAACCGCCGCCGCGCTTTTTGAGGCGGAGCAGGCGGCAGAAATTTCCGAGGAAACGTCCGCCGCAGAGCCGAATGTGCCCGTTTCCGAGCAAAACGCGACCGCCGAAGAAAATGCGGCAGCAGCGGAAATCTCGTCCACCGAAGGCAGCGCACCCGTCACCGCAGACGAATCGCCCGTTCCCCCGCAGGAAATGAGCGGTCAACGCGCCGCCGAAACCGCACAGGGCAGCGAAACGCCGCTCGAGCAGGTTCGAGTTGTCGGGGAGATTTTCAAGACCTACATAATATGCGAAAGCGCCGAGGGAATGCTGCTTATAGACAAGCACGCGGCACACGAGCGCATAAACTTCGAGCGCTTTAAGGCTGGGGTGAATATGCACGGTCAGCTTTTGCTGGAGCCGCACGCGCTTGCGCTTTCCCCCGAGGAATACGACGCGCTCTCGCGGTACAGCGAGAGGCTTGCCGAGGTGGGACTGCTGCTGCGCTTTGAGGAAAACGGGCAGGTGCTCGTTGAGGGAATGCCGCAGCTTCTCGACCACGTTGACCCCGAGGAGCTTGTCGGCGGTATCGCGGAGCTTATCACAAACGAAAATGACAACGCCGAGGGCGCGCTGTTTGACGATATCCTGCACACAATGGCGTGCAAGGCTTCTGTCCGCGCAAACGAGGACAACACAATAGAGGAGCTTGCAGCGCTTGCCGACCGCGTAATAAACGACCGCGCAATTCGCTACTGCCCGCACGGGCGGCCTGTTCTGACGCAGCTTTCAAAGCGTCAGCTTGAGAAGTATTTCAGCAGGATAGTGTGACTGCCTGCGGTATTTTACGGAAAGGAGGTTTTCGCGTGGGAATAGGCGACAACACGGTGCTTGTCGTGTGCGGTCCGACCGCTTCGGGAAAAACCGCGCTTGCAGTAGAGCTTGCGAAGCTGTATGACGGCGAGGTTATCTCTGCGGATTCTATGCAGATTTACACCGATATGGACATCGCAAGCGCAAAAGCAACAAAAAGCGAGCAGCAGGGGATACCGCATCATCTGCTGGGCTTTGTTGACCCGTCAGAGAGCTTTTCGGTTGCCGATTGGGTAAGGCTGTGCAACGACTGCGTGCGCGATATCCTTTCCCGCGGGAAAACCCCGATAATCTGCGGCGGGACGGGACTGTATATCTCCTCGTTTGCGGATAATTTAGCGTTTGACGACAGCGAGTGCGACTACGCTTTCAGAGAGGAAATGCGCACGTTTGCCGCCGAAAATGGAAATGCGGCGCTGTGGAAGAAGCTGCGCGAAATCGACCCCGAAACCGCCGAAACGCTCCACGAAAACAACGTCGGGCGGATTATCCGCGCGCTTGAGGTTTACAAAACGACGGGGCACACCATTTCCGAGGCAAAGCGCCTTTCACGCGTCGCCCCCTCGCCCTACCGCTTCGTTATGATGACGATTGAGTTTGAGAACAGGACGCGGCTTCACGAGAGGATAAACCTGCGCGTTGACAAAATGGTGGAAGCGGGGCTTGTCGACGAGGCTCGCAGGTGCTTTTCGGACAGCTCGCGCCCGACTGCGGCGCAGGCTATCGGCTGCAAGGAACTGTATCCGTATTTTCGCGGGGAGCGCAGCCTTGACGAGTGTATCGAGGAACTGAAGCTTCGCACGCGGCAGTATGCAAAGCGGCAGATGACATGGTTTCGCCGCGACAGCCGCATTAAGAAAATCACGGTAAGCGATGGTATGGGGCTTGCCGAGATAACGGCGGCGGCGCAGAAAATCATCGAGAGCGAGGAATAAGGAGAGGCGAATGGTTGTACATGGAATTGACGGAGGAAAGCCGTTCGATTGGGGGAGAACATCTCTTGACTATGCGAAGTACAGGGACATTTACCCTGCGGAGTTTTACGAGCGGATAGCGCGGCTCGGGCTATGCACGGTCGGTCAGCGCGTCCTCGACATCGGCACGGGAACGGGCGTTCTGCCGCGCAATATGTACCGCTTCGGCGCAAATTGGACGGGCGCGGACATCTCGGAAAATCAGATAGAGCAGGCGAAAATCCTGTCCGAAAAAGCGGGAATGAGCATTGAATTTTTCGCGCGTCCCGCCGAGGAATTGAGCTTTCCGAAAGGCTCGTTTGACGTAATCACCGCCTGTCAGTGCATATGGTATCTCGACCACAAAAGGCTTGCGCCGAAGTTTTCCGAAATGCTTAAAACGGGCGGCAGCTTTGTTATTCTGTATATGGCGTGGCTGCCGTTTGAGGACGAAATCGCGGGCAAAAGCGAGGAGATTATCCTGAAATACAACCCCTGCTGGAGCGGCGCGGGCGAAACGCGAAAGCCGATTGCTGTGCCGCAGGAGTATCTCGAATACTTCGACGTTGTTCACCGCGAGGAGTACGATTTGCGCGTTCCGTTTACGCGCGAAAGCTGGCACGGAAGAATGACCGCCTGCCGCGGCGTCGGCGCTTCGCTGACCGGCGGGGAGCTTTCCGCTTGGGACAAGGAACACCGGCAAATGCTGCTTGAATGCGCGCCGGAAAGCTTCGAGGTGCTGCATTATGCGGCGTTGGCGCAGCTTAAAAAGAAATAATATATCCCCTCGGCGCGTTTTGGCTGCACCGAGGGGATTTTTTGCGGGGGTTTATATTATGCAGGCTTGTGCATATATGCATTCGCTGCGGCGGTTTTGTTAAATATGCGCCACAATTCTCAAATCAAAGCGCCGAAACCGCTCAAAACACCCCGCAAGGGCGATGTTTTTTATACAAATTGTTGAAAATCCCCAAAAAATTTTTTTGAAATTAGCATAAAAGTTACTAGATTTTTTTTTTTGGTTGTGTTATAATAAGCTATATAGTATGGGGGTTACTCTGCATTTTTATATGCGGACACCGATTACAGACAGAGAGAAAAGGTGGTTTTTACTATGGCAAAAGAGATTAACCTTCAGGATGTTTTCCTTAATCAGGCGAGAAAGGACCGCATTCCTGTTACGATTTATATTACAAACGGATTTCAGTTTAAGGGCTATGTAAAGGGTTTTGACAACTACACCGTTATCCTTGATACCGACGGGAAGCAGAACCTCATCTACAAGCACGCTATCTCCACCATCACCCCGCTGAAGCCCGTGTCCATTCTCGACGCTTACGAAAAGAACGGGGAGGACTAAATGCGCTCCGCTTGGACAGCCGCGATAGTTCTGATTCTGTCCGCGTTCATTATTGTGATAGCTGCGGGTCAGCTGTTTTTTGCGGGAGAAATTAAGCTGCCGCACGAAACTGCGCTCTACTACGATATGGAAAAGGATATCCCCTTTACAGGAGTATATCTGCGCGACGAAACGGTTATCACCGACAGCGGCGCGGGAGTCCTCAGCTATGAACACGACGACGGCAGCAAGGTCAGCGTTAGCTCGGTCATCGCCCGCCGCTACAAAAGCGAGAGCGAGATTGATTACAGAAACGAGATTCGCCGCCTTCGCGAGCAGATAACGGTGCTTGAAAACGCTGAAAAGCTTCTCGGCACCGATAATTCCCAGCTCGAGGCTATTTCCAGCCAGATAAACGAGCAGCACTCTGCGCTTGTCGGGTGCATTCAAAGCGGCGACTACGATGGCGCAGCCGCTCTCGGAAACGGTATGCTCGAGGCGCTCAGCAAGCGGGAAATCACGCTTGGCGAGTCGCAGGGCTACACCGCGAAAAAGGACGAGCTTCTCCGCCGCATATCCGAGCTTGAATCAAAGCTTTCGGGCGAAATCTACGATATCTACGCAAACGGGACAGGCTATTTCGTCAGCAATGTTGACGGGTATGAGGGGGAGCTTGGCTTTTCCGACTACGAGAGCCTTTCCGCAGATAAAATAAACCGCATCATCGAAACACCCGAAAGAAATCACGACCCAAAAGCGATTGGCAAGCTAATTGCAAGCTACACTTGGCGGGTCGCTGCGGTGATAGAAACCGACAAGATGTACGGGGTAAATCAGGGCAGCAGAGTTACTCTTCGCGTTGGGTCAGATGCTGCCGCGCTAAACGCCGATGTCATTTCCGTGACGCATAACGGCGACGGCACGGCAGTGTACGTCTTTGAGTGCGAAAAGCTTATCCCCGCTGTTGTTCAGGGGCGGACGTCGCAGTTCAAGCTGGTTACAAACAGCTTCGGCGGACTTCGCGTTTCGAGAAGCGCGCTTAGGTTTGACGAAAACGGAAATCAGGGCGTTTACATCATAAACGGCACGTCGCTGTCGTTCCGACAGGTCGAGGTTGCATACTGGGGCGAGGATTACGTCATCTGCGTTCAGAACCACGACGAGCAGAACGGCGTGCGATATCTCCGGCTTTATGATGAAATCGTCACAGAGGGTAAGGACCTTTATGAAGGGAAAGTCGTTAAGTAACACGCAGACGAGCTTTGACGACATCGAGCAAAGCTACAAGGAAATCTGCGAAAACATAGAAAAGGCAATGCGCGCGGCAGGGCGCACCGACAAAGTGCGGCTGATGGCTGTCACAAAAACGGTTGACCCCGAAAGGATAAACCACGCGGTTGCGCTTGGGATTGACCTGCTGGGAGAAAACCGCGTTCAGGAGTTTCTCGAAAAGCGCGAAAGCTACGCGCCCG
>SFHN01000218.1 GCA_004555635.1 [Eubacterium] saphenum | reverse complement strand
CTGAAAAATATGAAGATAACAGTAGCAGGCGAAGCAAAATAGGTTCAGGCTGGAATTACGGTCGCAGAGCTTATTAGGCAGGAGAACGTTGAAAACCCCGAGTACGTTTCTGTTTCGGTGAACGACGAATTCGTGAACAGCGGTGATTTCGGCACGCATAAGCTGAACGAGGGCGACAACGTGGAGTTCCTGTATTTTATGGGAGGCGGCAGCTATGGCATTCACTAATGAACAGCTTGAACGCTATTCCCGACATATTATTCTGAAAGAGGTCGGCGTAAAGGGGCAGAAAAAGCTGCTCGGCGCAAAGGAGCTGATAAGCGGCGCGGGGGGCTTAGGCGCTCCTGCGGCAATGTACCTTGCAGCGGCGGGAGTTGGCACTATCGGTATCGTTGACGCAGACGTGGTTGACCTATCAAATCTTCAGCGTCAGATAATCCACGGACAGATGATGTCGGAAAGCCGAAGGTGCTGTCCGCAAAAGAAACGATGAACCGTATGAATCCCGATGTTACGGTGAATACTTATCATGAGTTCGTGTCATCGGACAATAATCTCGACCTCATCAGGGACTACGATTTCATCATCGACGGGACGGATAACTTCCCCGCGAAATTTCTCATAAACGACGCCTGCGTTATGGCGGGAAAACCGTTTTCCCACGCCGGAATAATCCGCTTCAAGGGGCAGCTTATGACATACGTTCCCGGGCATGGACTCTGCTACCGCTGCGTGTTCAAGAACCCTCCGCCAAAGGATGCTGTTCCGACCTGCAAGCAGGCGGGAGTTATCGGCGCTATGGGCGGTGTTATCGGCAGCTTGCAGGCAATGGAAGCGGTGAAGTACATCACAGGCGTTGGAGAGCTTCTCACAGGGCAGCTTCTCACCTTTGACGCGATAAAGATGAACTTCCACAAGATAAAGCTGCCAAAAGCGGACGGCAATTGCGCGGTCTGCGGCGACCACCCTACTATCACAGAGCTTATTGACTACGAGCAGGCTGAATGCAAGGGGATTTGATATGATAAAGCTGACAAAGGACGATTACGAAAGAATCGTTGAATATGCGAGAGCGCAGCTGCCGAATGAAGCTTGCGGGCTTATCGCGGGCGAAAAAGTCGGCGGCGACAAGCTGATTAAATAAGTGTATTTCCTTACGAACACCGACCACTCCAACGAGCATTTCTCCCTTGACCCTAAAGAGCAGCTAGCAGCGATAAAGGATATGCGGGCGAATGGGCTTGTGCCGCTCGGAAACTGGCATTCCCACCCCGAAAGCCCCTCGCGCCCCTCGGAGGAGGACAAGCGGCTTGCCTATGACAAAACCGCAAGCTACCTTATCCTGTCGCTGATGGACAGAGAAAATCCCGTACTTAACTCCTTCCGTATCGACGAAGCAACCGCCGAAAAGGAAGAGCTGATTATCGATTGATTTGGAGAGAAAATGAGAGATATTCTGATTATCGGCAGCGGGCCGGCAGGGCTGTCCGCTGCCATTTACGCTAAACGGGCAAATCTTGACGCGCTGATTGCCGAAAAAAATTACCTCGGCACGGGGCAGATTGCGGAAAGCTCCCGTGTGGACAACTATATCGGGCTTGTCGGGAAAAGCGGCTATGAGCTTGGCGAGCTGTTTAGAAGCGACGCGGAAAAGGCGGGCGCAGAGTTTCTTGAAGCAGAGGTTATCGGCATTTCGCGCGGGAAAAGCGGCTGGGTAGCAACGCTTGCGGACGGCGGCGAAATCGAAGCGCGGGCGGTAATTTACGCTGCGGGGGCTTCCCACCGCAGGCTTAACGTTCCCGGCGAGGAAAGGTTTATCGGACACGGTGTGTCGTTCTGCGCGCTGTGCGACGGGGCTTTTTTCCGAGGGAAGAACGTCGCGGTAATCGGCGGCGGGGATACGGCGGTAGATGACGCGCTGTATCTTGCGGATATAGCAGAAAAGGTGTATCTCATTCACCACAGAGCTACGTTCAGAGCCGCCGAAAGCAGCGTCC
Source organism: [Eubacterium] saphenum (assembly GCA_004555635.1). Classification (GTDB taxonomy): domain Bacteria; phylum Bacillota; class Clostridia; order Oscillospirales; family Ruminococcaceae; genus CAG-115. The sequence continues at coordinate 965 of SFHN01000218.1, read as the reverse complement.
GCAGAGCGCAAAGCAGGCAGAATATCGAGATAGTTATTACGGCAAACGTCACCGAGATTTCGGGTGGCAGCACTGTTGAGAAAATTGCCCTTGACAACGGGCGGGAGATTTTGGTTGACGGAGTGTTCGAGGCGATAGGAATGAAGCCGCAGAGCGATATCCTAAATGGTATTGCGGAAATCGACAAGCAAGGATATATCATCGCGGACGAAACGGGAGTGACCTCTGCGCAGGGGCTTTTCGCCGCGGGTGACGTTCGCGCAAAGAAGCTTCGGCAGGTGATTACTGCGGCTTCTGACGGCGCAAATGCGGCGGTGTCGGCGGCGGAGTATATCAGAAAAACAAAGGAGAACGCAGAAAATGACCCACAGACTTGAAACAGACGTAAACCGACTTGTAGATAATATAATCTCGGAGTACGACAAGAAAAGGGATATCGACATCGTTAAAACCTTTATGCCGCCGAACAAGCACTCCTATCCTCGGCTATTTCGAAAAAATGTACGTTCTTAATGAGAGCAAAGAGGACTACACCGCGGGTACATTCGCCGTTATAAACGCTTATGCGGCGCATACGGGAATAACTGCTACCGATATCACCTCCGACATTGCCACTCAGGCAGAGACAGAAGTCGCTGCGGTAAACGCGAAGGCAGTTCAGGCAGAGGTTGCTGCTGATAATCAGGCTGAGGCTGCGCCCGTTGCAGACTCCCCCGCAGCCGAACCCGAAAAAGCCGATAACGGCAACCTTACAAAAGTAATCGTAGCTGTTGTAGGTGCTGCGGCTATCGCAGGAGTTGTTATTTTCGCGGTATTGAAGAAAAAGAATTCTTCGGGCGGCGGAAGCTGCTGCTAAGCTTCACCTTACATAAATATGAAAGCCTTTACTTCTCCTGCGAAAAGAGGATGAAGCGAAGGCTTTTTCGTTTTGAAACGGTATTTAATCGTGTCGGCAAGAAAAACCG
>SFHN01000217.1 GCA_004555635.1 [Eubacterium] saphenum | reverse complement strand
CCGTCGGAATTGCAGAGGGTGCTGCCGCGCGGGATATAGGTGAAGCCGCGCCGCCTGGTCTGTAGAATGCCGATTCTCCCGTTGTTGTATGTCAGGATCTGACAACCGCCCGCCTCCGCGCTCGCGTACACGGCCAGCTCGGGTACGCTGTCGCGGTGGTTTACCGTATACGCCGTAACTCCGTCAAGAAAAACCGCGATTTCCGCAAGAATAAACATCCTGTCAAAATATTTGTTGCAAAGCTTCTTTCCGGTTCTGCTGTTCAGCTTGGTTCCCTGATTTACGAAACGATAACCCATCAATATAAGTAACAGGAACAGCGCAATCTGCATTTTGCAGGTAGTAAGTATTTCCACGTCTTATACCTCCCAGTCATTACAAGTATATTTTAGCACTTTGCACCGGAAAAATCAATCGTCAAACTATACATATAATGCGCTGAAACTCCCTGCGACTTTTTCGACAGTAATTTGCACCTTTGCAGCTTTTGCAGTCAAAAACCGCGTATCTTGGACTTACCGAAAGAGTTTCGCAGGCGGAAAAGCCAAACTCCCCCGCGCCTTTTTGGGCTTCGGGGGAGCGATGTTATTTAGGCTCCGAAATAATTTCGGGGGCGCTTTCGGCTGCGGTGTTGTCGGGCGCCGCTTCATCAATAATGCGGGCAATTACCTCGCGCGCTTCCTCGGGGAGCCGGTTAAGCTCGGGTATGCTGCCGCTTTGCGCCGCGTTAATCATCTGCGTAAGCTGCTCTGCGGTTATCCCCACTAGCTCGCGGGAATAGCGCTTTGCAATCGCCGCAACCTCTTTTTCGCTAGGCTGCGCGGCGCTCTGGACAACGGGCTGCTGCTCGCCCGAAGCGTCTATGGTGTAGTTGTCCCCGTAGATAAGCTCGCTTACGGGGATAAACTCAAAGCCCTTGCCCTTAAGCTCCGACAAAATCTGCGGCAGCGCCTCGGTGGTGTTCTCAAGGTCGTTGTGGAACAGCAGAATCGACCCTGATTCCGCTTTGCTGCAAACGCGCTTTTTGATGTCCTCCGCGCTCGGGTTCTTCCAGTCAATGCTATCGCTTCCAGATATAGGTAGAAATAATCTCACTAATATATATCCGCTCTTAGGGGGCGGATTTTTTCTGCCCTTTCGCTGTTCAAAAAATCGCTCTGTAATGCGCTTTGCCCGAGAGGGGGGGAGAATTTTCGGCTATTATGGAAGGAGAAAATGCAGGCTTTTGCAGTTGGCTGTGGCTTATCCTTTCCATAGCAAGTGTACTTGCAAACCAATGTAGGAATAATTCGGACAGAACAAGGAGGAAAAAAATGAACTATTGCAAAATCCCCGAGGAACTGAAAAAAGACGGTCTTTTCTGCTTTTGGAAAAGAGAGCAAGTCGGCGGCAGGCAAACAAAAGTCCCCTATCGGCTTGACGGAAAGAAAGCCCGCTCGACCGAGCGCGACGATTTCGTCTGCTTTGATATAGCGGAGCGCTTTGCGGGGCGGTTTGACGGAATAGGGCTTGGGATATTCGACGGGTGGTGCGCGGTGGATATCGACCATTGCTATAAGGACGGGAAACTGTCCGATATGGCGAGGGATATTATTAACACTATGCTAAGCTATACCGAGATTAGCCCGTCGGGCGAGGGTATAAGAATAATCTTCCGCGCGGAGAAACTTCGCTTCGATAAGGAGAAGTATTACATCAATAACCGAGATTCAGGGCTGGAGATATATGTTTCGGGAGCGACGAACAAGTATGTGACCCTTACGGGAAACGCGCTTATCGAAAGTCCCGTGCAGGAGCGCAGCGAGCAAATCTCGGCGGTGCTTGAAAAGTATATGCGCCGAAAGACAGCGAAAGCAGCGCCCAAAGCGCCGAAAAGCGCTCCCGCAAGGACGGAGTTCTCGGACGGGGAACTTTTAGAGAAAATTCCCCGCTCAAAGCAGGGCGCAAAGTTCCTGTCGCTCTGGAAGGGCGAAATCCCTGCGGGAAAGAGCCATAGCGAGGCGGATTTGAGCCTGTGCTCGATACTTGCCTTTTGGTGCGGCGGCGACGTCGCGCAGATGGACAGGCTGTTTCGGCAAAGCGGGCTGTACCGCGAAAAGTGGGAGCGAGAGGACTACCGCACGCAGGTTCTGAATCTGGCGGCAAGCAGTTCGTCCGCGTTCTATTCGGGCGGAGAATATGCAAGGAGTTCGGCGGCAGAGGATTTAGGGAACGAAACGGAACTTGAAAAGGTGCTGAAATATTCGTTTTCGGATATCGGCAGCGGAAAGCTGTTTGCCGACAAGGTTCGGGATGTCGCGAGATATTCCCCCGAGCGGAAAAGCTGGTTCTGCTTTGATGAGGGAATATGGCAGATTGACCCGCTTGGTCTAAAAGCTATGGAGCACTGCAAGCGGCTTGCCGACAGGCTCTATGCGCTTGCGACAGAGATATCCGACGAGGAGAAGCGCTCCGCCTATATAAAGCACTATGCCAAATGGCAGAAGCGCTCGGTGCGCGAAACGATTCTCAAAGACGCGCAGAGCGTTTATCCGCTTTATGTAAGGGAGCTTGACAGCGACCCGTTTGTGTTCAACTGTGCGAACGGAACGCTGCATTTGGACAGTATGGAGTTTACCGAGCACAGGGCTGCGGATATGCTGACGAAGAAAAGCCCCGCGGTGTTTGACCCCGAGGCTAGGTGCGAGCGCTTTGACCGGTTTGTGTCGGAAATAATGCAGGGCGACCCCGAAAAGATGAAGTTCCTGCAAAAGGCAATGGGCTATGGATTATCGGGCGACACGAGGTACGAGTGCCTGTTCTTTCTGTATGGTGCGACGACGCGAAACGGCAAGGGAACGCTCTGCGAAAGCGTTCTGCGGGTGCTTGGCGACTATGGAATAACCGCCCGTCCCGAAACGATAAGCCTTAAACTGAACAATTCGAGCAACGCTCCGAGCGAGGATATCGCAAGGCTTGCGGGAGTGCGGTTCGTGAATATTTCCGAGCCGGGAAAGGGCTTGGTGCTAAATGCGGCGCAGATTAAGAGTATGACGGGAAACGATACGATAAACGCGCGTTTTCTGCACGAGAACAGTTTCGATTTTAAGCCGCAGTTCAAATTGTACATAAATACGAACTACCTGCCCGTGGTGACGGATTTGACGCTGTTCAGTTCGGGGCGCGTGGTATGCGTGCCGTTCGACAGGCATTTCAGTGAGCAAGAGCAGGACAAGTCCTTAAAGAGCGAGTTCGCAAAGCCCGAGAATATGTCCGCGATACTAAATTGGCTGATTGCGGGCGCGAAACTGCTGAAAGACGAGGGGCTTTACATTCCCGAAGCGGTAGAGCGCTCGACGGAGAATTATCGAATGCAGAGCGACAAGACCGCGCAGTTTGTCGAGGAGTGCCTTGAGCGCTGCGAGGGAGAAGCCGAGCGAACAGCGGATATCTATGCGCGGTACAAGCGTTGGTGCAGCGAGAACGGCTATAAATGCGAGAACGCAAAGAACCTTAATCAGGCGCTCGCCGCCTATGGGACGATTACCCGAAAGAAAGTCAAGGATAAAGACAAGACAACGGTATTTCTCGGTTATCGGCTCGTTGAGAAATGCGACGATTGCACCTAATATATACTTGCTTTCGTTGACATTCAGTAAAAGGGGGCAAGGTGGCAAGTGGAAACATTACTTTCAGATTTTTATTTTTTCTATAGAAAAAATACTTTTTACTTGCCCCTCCTGCCCCCTTTCATCAAAAATATCCCGTGTGC
>SFHN01000216.1 GCA_004555635.1 [Eubacterium] saphenum | reverse complement strand
GCCTTATGTGCATTTTGAACAAACGCATATTTCGTGCCAAGCGCAAATGCAGTGAAAAAAACCGCTTTGTAGCCGCGCAAAACAGGCGTGTAAACCTTTTACAAGCAAAAAGGGACATTCGGCAGTTTGCATATTCCTTCGCTCACTTGATTTTACGGTATATTTATGCTATAATACTTTATGATATTTATATTCACCGCCGAAAGGCAGTTAAGGAGATATGACAGATGATAGAAAAAGCTCAGCTCAAAGCGGATTTTGACGCATTTATCGCAGAAATGACAAACGGCGCAAAGCCCACCGCACCGCAGCTTCACGACGCGCTTGCCAAAGCGATTATGAAGCAGGCTGCCCCGATAATGGAGCGCTCTGCGCCCAAAGGCAGAAGCGCCGCATACCTCTCCGCGGAGTTTCTCGTAGGCCGCGCGGTTTATAACAACATTCTCTGCCTCGGGCTTCACGACGAAGCGGAAGCGCTGCTGAACAGCGTCGGCGCGTCGCTTAACGACCTTGAGGAAATCGAGGACGCCGCTCTCGGAAACGGCGGACTCGGCAGGCTTGCGGCGTGCTTTCTCGACAGCGCGGCGTCGCTTAAGCTGCCGCTGACGGGCTACGGAATACGCTACAAGTACGGGCTTTTCAAGCAGACAATCGAGAACGGCTTTCAGCGCGAGTATGCCGACGACTGGACAAAATTCGGCGACCCATGGAGCATTCGCCGCGAAAACGAGGCGGTGACCGTTTCGTTCAGCGACCTTACGGTGCTTGCCGTGCCGTATGATATCCCCGTTTTCGGCTACAAGAACGATTTCGCGGGCACGCTTCGCCTGTGGCAGGCAGAGGCGCCCGAGGGCTTTGACTTCGACGCGTTCAACAGCTCCGACTTCATCGGCGCTTTCCGCGCGCAGAACGCGGCGCAGAGCATTTCGCAGGTGCTCTACCCCAACGACAGCACCGACGACGGCAGGGTTCTCCGTCTGCGTCAGGAGTATTTCTTCAGCGCGGCTTCTGTTGCGGATTTGGTGAGAAAGCACGTTGCCGCGGGCAGGGACATCGAGAGCTTTGCGGAGTATAACAGCATTCAGCTTAACGACACCCACCCGACAATTGCAATTCCTGAGCTTGTCCGCGTGCTGACAAAGCAGTTTGGACTGTCCTTTGACAAGGCGATGGAGATTGCGCGCAAGACCTTCAACTACACCAACCACACCATTATGGCGGAGGCGCTTGAAAAGTGGGATACGGGCGTTATGGAGAGAATACTCCCCGAGGTTTATGCGATAATCCTGCGGATAAACGAGTTCTTTATCGCGGATATGTACCGCCGCGGTATGGACAAGGAAAAAATCGCGCAGATGAAGCCCGTGTGCAAAAACACCGTTCATATGGCGAAGATGGCGATTTACTGCTCGTCGCACACGAACGGCGTTGCGCGCATTCACACCGAAATTCTGAAGCACGACGCGCTTCCCGAGTGGTATGAGCTTTACCCCGAGAGATTCTGCAACAAGACGAACGGAATTACCCCGCGCCGCTGGATTGCGCTGTGCAACCCGAAGCTTTCCGCGCAGATAAGCGAGCTGCTTGGCTCCGACGAGTGGATTACCGACCTAAGCCGCCTGAAGGAGCTTGAAAAATACGCCGACGATAAGGCGCAGCTTTCCCGCTTCGCCGAAACAAAGGCGGAGAACAAGCGCGCTCTCGCCGAATACATAAAGGCGCACGAGGGCGTTGAAATCAGCGCGGACAGCATTTTCGACATACAGATTAAGCGCCTGCACGAATATAAGCGTCAGCTTCTCAACGCGTTTTCTATTCTCTACATTTACTTCGGAATAAAGGACGGCAGCATAAAGGATTTCGCGCCGACGACGTTTATTTTCGGCGCAAAGGCAGCGCCCGGCTATGCCCGCGCAAAGGCGATTATCAAGTATATCAACGAGATAGCGCAGCTTGTTAACAACGACGAGGAGATAAACGGCGCAATCAAGGTTGTTTTCGTACAGAACTACAACGTTTCCTATGCGGAAAAGCTGGTGGTTGCCGCAGATGTTTCGGAGCAGATTTCGACGGCGGGCACCGAGGCTTCCGGCACGGGAAATATGAAGTTTATGCTTAACGGCACGGTTACTCTCGGCACGTTTGACGGCGCGAACGTCGAAATCGTCGAGGAAGCGGGCGAGGAGAACAACTATATCTTTGGCGCGCGCGTAGAGGAGCTTGAAAAGCTTATGCCGCAGTACGACCCGCGGCGGATTTACGCGGAGAACAAGAACATCGCGCGCGTTCTGGATACGCTTATCGACGGGACATTCTCCGACGGCGGCAGCGGCGCGTTCCGCGAGCTGTATTACGCGCTGCTTGACGGCGCAAGTTGGCACGTTCCCGACCACTACTACCTGCTTGGCGACCTCGAAAGCTACGTTGCCGCAAAGCTTAAGGCAAACGCAGACTACCGCGACGACAGGGGCGGGTTTATCAGAAAGTGCTGGATAAATATGGCTTCCTCGGGCAAGTTCAGCTCCGACAGAACCATTAGCGATTACGCCGAGGAAATCTGGAAGATAACGCCGGACTGCTGAGTTCGGGTTTCGGCGAGAAATCCGTATGACAAAGAACAACGGCGGGAGTCATATGCTCCCGCCGATTTTTGTGCGTGTATTAGAAAAAACGGAGAGCCTGCGCTCTCCGTTCCTTTTATTGACATCAGAAAATCAGTCAATCTCGACAGAAATCTTCTCCTCCGCTCTTACAGCGCCTGCGCGCATAACGGTGCGGATTGCCTTTGCGATTCTGCCCTGCTTGCCGATAACCCTGCCCATATCGTCGGGGGCGACGTGAAGATGATAAACCACAACGCCCTCCGCGTCAGGCTCGTCGGCGGTGACCTGAACCGCGCTCTTGTCCTCGACAAGCGCCGCAGCAATAGTCATCAGAAGCTCTTTCATATACTATCCCTCCTCGGGGTTACTGCTCTATACGGGCAAGAAGCCCGTGCCTTGGTTTTGGAATGCCGAAAAGCA
>SFHN01000215.1 GCA_004555635.1 [Eubacterium] saphenum | reverse complement strand
CATTAAAATGCAAATAAAATCAAGGAGATTTTTTAATGAGAGGAATTGAGATTATCGGCACGGGCAGCTATGTGCCGGATTTTACTGTGGACAACGATATGTTTTCTACGTTTCTTGACACGTCGGACGAGTGGATTTATCCCCGAACGGGAATAAAAACGCGCCACATTCTGACGGACAAGCCGAACTACTTTATGGCGTGCAACGCCGCTGCCTCGGCGCTTAGCGACGCGGGGATATCCGCAAAGGAACTCGACCTTATTATCGTGTCAACCTGCACCCCCGATTTCTTCTACCCGTCGATGTCTTGTCTGGTGCAGAAGCATATCGGTGCGGAAAACGCGGCATGCTTCGATGTAAACAGCGCCTGCACGGGCTTTATCACGGCGCTTGACACCGCGCAGAAGTTTTTGTCCTCGGGTCAGTACAAGACGGTGATGGTTGTGTCGTCCGAGCGCCTTTCGGGTCAGACCGACTACACCGACCGCTCAAACTGCATTCTTTTCGGCGACTCCGCGGGCGCTGCGATACTCAAAAGCAGCGACAAGCAGTATTTCTCAATGATGGGAGCTGCGGGCGACGAGTTCGAGAGCCTTTACTGCAAGGTCACATACAACTCAAACTGCCCCTACTTCGAGCCGCAGGATGAGTTTTACAACAACCGCTTCGACACCCCCGCAAAGCAGAACTTTATGCAGATGGACGGCCACGCGGTTTACAAGTTCGCGTGCAACGCAATGGCGTCAGCGGTTAAGAACGTTTCGGAGCAGTGCGGCTGCGAGCTATCCGATATAGATATGCTCATTCCTCATCAGGCGAACATACGCATTATTGCAAGCTCCGCGAAAATGCTCGGAATACCTATGGACAGGGTTTACACAAACATCGAGCGAATGGGCAACGTATCGAGCGCCTGCATTCCCATCTGCCTTGACGAGGCGAGAAAAGCAGGAAAGCTCAAAAAAGGCGACAAGCTTTGTATGGTAGGCTTCGGCGCAGGTCTTACCTATGGCTCAATTCTTATGGAAGTATAAAACCGGATTAAATTTACCGACAGAAAGGATTTTTTATATGTCAAAAACAGCGATTATAACAGGCTCCGGCCGCGGAATTGGTGCGGCGATTGCAAAGCGACTTGCAAAGGACGGCTTTGACATCGTCATAAACGAGGTTTCGCAGGAGGCGCTTGACACCTACGGCACAGAAACCGTCGAGGCTTGCCGCGCTTACGGCGTTCGCTGCGAAAGCTACGCTGCGGACGTTTCCGACCACGCGCAGTGCGAGGCTATGGTAAAGTGGGCGAAGGACACGTTTGGCAGCATTGACGTTCTCGTAAACAACGCGGGAATAACCCGCGACGGACTGCTCGTTCGTATGTCCGAGGAAACCTACGACACCGTTATCCGCATAAATCAGAAATCCGTTTTCAATATGACAAAGCTTGTCGGCGCGGTAATGATGCGCCAGAAGAGCGGCAGAATAGTAAACCTCGCTTCCGTTGCGGGACTTTACGGAAACCCCGGTCAGATAAACTACTCCGCTTCAAAGGGCGCTATCATCGCTATGACAAAGACCACCGCGAAGGAGCTTGGCGCGCGCGGAATTAACGTAAACGCGGTTGCTCCCGGTTTCATTCAGACGCCTATGACGGACAAGCTTACCGACGAGCAGAAAGCCGCAATGCTCGCGCAGATTGCAATGAAGCGCTACGGTCAGCCCGAGGAGATTGCGGGCGTAGTTTCCTTCCTTTGCAGCGAGGACAGCTCGTATGTTACCGGTCAGGTAATTGAAATCAGCGGCGGATTAAGTATGTAATCTATATACAGATATTATTATATCGGAGGAATATATGGAAAGAAGAGTTGTAATTACAGGTCTTGGATGCGTTACTCCCTGCGGAAACTCGCCCGAGGAGCTTTGGGAAAGCCTTATGGCGGGAAAGCACGGCTTTGAGCTTGCACCGTGGTTCGGTGAGCAGGAGCCGGATACACTCGGCATTGTCGCGAAGGTAAAGAACTTCGACCCGTCGGGGTGCTTTGAGAAGAAGGAGCTTCGCAGAAACGATGTTCTTGTACAGTACGCAGTATACTGCGCGCTTCAGGCGCTGAATGATGCGGGTACAGATTTCAAGGACATCGACCCCTACCGCGTCGGCGTTGTAATCGGCAGCGGTATCGGCGGAATGTACACCACCGAGGAGGAACTGCTGAACTATCACAACAAGGGCAACAAGAAGGTTTCTGTTTTCACTATCACTAAGATGATAGGGAATATGGCTTCGGGCGTTGTCGCTATCCGCACGGGCTTCAAGGGCAGCAACTTCTGCGTTACCACCGCGTGCGCTTCGGGCACGCAGTCAATCGGAGAAGCGTTCCACTCGATTAAGCACGGATACCTTGACGCCGCAATCGCAGGCGGTACGGAGCACTGCGATATCGGCTTCTGCTATGCAGGGTTCAACAATATGCACGCAGTAACCCGTTCTACCGACATTGACAGAGCGTCTATCCCGTTTGACGCGGAGAGAAGCGGCTTTGTACTCGGCGACGGCTGCGGCCTGCTTGTACTTGAGGAATATGAGCACGCGAAGGCGCGCGGCGCGAAAATCTACGCGGAAATCTGTGGCTACGGCTCAACCTGCGACGCACACCACGAAACCAGCCCCGACCCCGAGGGCAGGGGCGGCGCAAAGGCGATGGAGTTCGCTTATACCGAGGCGGGAATGAACCCCTGCGAAATCAACTATATCAACGCGCACGGAACCTCGACCCACATCAACGACGCGACCGAAACCAAGGCTGTAAAGCTTGCGTTCGGCGAACACGCAAAGGATATCGCGATAAACTCCACTAAGTCTATGACGGGACATCTTCTCGGCGCTGCGGGCGGCGTAGAGGCTGTTGTAACCGCGCTTTCGATAAAGAATAACAAGGTTCACCAGACCCTCGGCTACAAGGTGCCCGACCCCGAGGGCAGGGGCGGCGCAAAGGCGATGGAGTTCGCTTATACCGAGGCGGGAATGAACCCC
>SFHN01000008.1 GCA_004555635.1 [Eubacterium] saphenum | reverse complement strand
CCGTAGACCCGCTTCCCTGCCGCTTTGAGATAAGCTCCTCGTCCACAAGCAGCGCAAGCGCGTGGCGGATTGTCTGCCTGCTTACATTATAATCTGAGGACAGCGCGTCCTCCGTAGGCAGCGTCTGCCCCTCTGTATAGCGGCCCGACAGGATATTATCCCTGATATCCGCCGCGACCTGCTCATACTTCTTCATCTCCGTCCCGCCTTTCATATGAATACAAATTTCGCTTCTATAATCATACAACTTTGCCCACGTTTTGTCAATAATCTAAACAAAAATCGACCTATCTTTTCAACCTTGTGTGCAAAATTTGTACAAAGTGACTGAAATTGCCAGGAAAATTTAGTATATATTATCCCTTCTTTTGGATTTGTATTGCGGTAGAATATGAATAAGACAAATGACGATACGCGCGGGTGAATTTGTATTCACAAAACAGGACAGCTTGAGTCGCCTTGTGTTCGACATTAGTATAAACGTGCAATCACAGGAGGAAATTTATTATGAAGATGAAGAGAATTCTCAGCGCGATTCTCGGCGCAGCACTTATGGCAGGCGCTTTTTCATACTGTGCGGGCAGGGATTAGGGCAACGGTCTTGTTAAGGTGGGCATTATCAACAACGACCCGAACGAGTCCGGCTGCCGCACTGCAAACGACAAGGATATGAAGGCAGCTTTCACCGAGGCGAACGGCTACGACACTTCCTTCGCTTATTCTCTCAAGAATGACGAGCAGATTGCCGCTGCGCAGACGTTCATTCAAGACGAGGTTGACCACCTGCTTATTTTCGCAGCAGGCACTTCCGGTTTGGACAGCGTTCTTCAGGACGCGCAGAAAGCGGGTATCAGCACCGTTTATCAGGAAATAACGCTCTGCCCCAACCTTACGGTTGCGGCGATGATTTGCCTATTCCTTGTGGTTCAGAGCGTGGTTCTTTCGAGAAAGAACAAGAAAAAAGCGTAAACTTCCTCCCTTATAGAAAGGCGGCTTCCGATGAAAAATCGGGAGCCGCTTTATTTTTGGGTATACGCTTCCGCACTTCAGAGCGAGTTGAACAAAAAACCGAACCGCAGGCGTGCCAAAATCCCGCCGTTAATCAACCTACGCCGTAATTTCACCAGCCGAAGGGCGGAATGCGTGTCGAGGCACTCGACCGGAATGCCCGTCGTGGCACCCGACCCGACTATATGCGGTCGTTGAAGCGGCGCTCGCCCTCTGGCGGGAGAAAGCTGTACAGCTCGGCGTAGCTGTCGTACTGCTCGTCATCAAGCACCGCCGCAGGAATCAGCCCCGTGCAGTCGTCGGCGGACGAGATGTTCATACCCTCGTCGTCGGACAGCTCGCCATAATGAAACTTAGGCTCGGAAAACGGAATTTTCTTCAAAAAAATCAGCTCCTTTCAGACTTATTTTGCGCAGACAACCTAGCTGTATTCGAGAAAATCCGCCCAAAAAACTGCAAAAAACTGCAAATTTTGGTTTTGCGCCAAAAAAGTAACATTTATCTCTTGACAACCACAAGTATCTTGTGATATAATTGTTCACACAAAGACGTTTTAGTGAACATTTCCGAAAGGAGGATACTAGGATAATATGCAGGACTACATAAAGGTGCTGGAGGACGCGCGAAGCTGCGAGCAGCAGATTGGGCTTCAGCTTGAGCATATCGAGCGGCTGCGCAGAATTGCGCGCAGGACAAGGGAGAGCGACTACAACGACAAGGAGTATTCCGTGCGGATTTGCGAGAAGCTAGCCGCGCTTGAAAAGGAGCTTAACGAGCAGGTTGACCTTGCGGTAGACGCAAAGCGAAAGGCGCTGGTTTACCTTAGCGTTCTTGAGGGCGAGGAATATTCGGTGATATACGGCTACTATATGCTTGCGAAGCGGTGGCAGTCGCTTGCGGACGAGCTGTATATGAGCGAGCGCAGGGTCTATCTGCTGCGAAAAAAGGCATTTGACACATTGGAGCGGCATTTCGGAAAGGAGAGCGGGAAGAAATGGGCATAGGCAGAAGAATACGACAGCTTCGCGAGCGGCGCGGGCTGACGCAGGAGGAGCTTGCGGAGCGTATCGGGGTTACGCCGTCGGCGGTTGGAAACTACGAGCGCGAGGTAAGCCACCCGCGCGAGGACGTTTTGTACAGGCTTTTCGGGGCGCTTTGCACCGAGCCGAACGAGCTTTTTTCCGACTGCTTTTGCGCAAGTTCCGAGGACGGCGAGCACCTCGAGAAATACCGTGCGCTTGACGAAGAGGGAAAAAAGGCGGTTGACGAATGCACCGAGCGCGAGCTTTTGCGAATGGAAGAAACCGATGGGCTGACGCTTATCGCTGCGCGCGGAAACGGCGCGCCGCATATCACCGAGCTGAAAAAGCGTGGCGCGCAAAGCATTTTCGACCGCCCCGACTATAAGGGGGGAAGAAGATGAACGCGTCGCAGGCGCTTTTGATGAGCGGCACGCGGGCGCTGCCCGTTGATTTGACCGCGCTGGCGGAGTTTTTCGGGATAAAGGTTGTAAGCTATGAGGACGTTGCGGCGATTTACTCAAAGACCAAGGAGGAGCTTTACCGCGACAGCCGCTTCGGGTTTTGCTTCTGCGAGGAGGGCAGGCTTGTCTGCGCAATAAACGAAAACGCGTGCGGCGAGCGCAGGCGGCGCTGGACGCTGGCGCACGAAATCGGGCACTGCCTGCTCGGCCATCTCGGCGCAGAAAAGCCCTCTCGCGAGCAGGAGAAGGAAGCCGACCGCTTTGCTGCGGAGCTTTTAGCGCCGCTTGTGGTGCTGCATTTCTGCGGGGTAGGCTCGGCAAAGGAACTTGCGGCGCTTTGCGGGATTTCGGCGCAGGCGGCGGGGATACGCTTCGGCGAGCTTTGCCGCGAGCAAAAGCTTTCGGCGGAGCGCTCGCGCAGCTTTCGCTTAGGGCAAAGCACAAAGCCGCCCGCAGGGTTTATCCGTATGAAGGAAGAGCTTTCGCTGTTTGCTGCGTTTGAGCCGTTTGTCGGGGAGTATATCTGCGAAAAACGTGCAAGGCGCGCGTGTGGGTAGCTAAGCGCCTTGGCACCCGCCGATAGGCTTTGTGGCTACTCCCGCGCGTAAGCGCGTGTGTCTACTCTTTCGCATTGGCTTGCGCATAACAAAACGGCATGAGCCTTTCGACTCCCGCCGTTTTTTTCTATGCAAATGTTCCACCCGACAAAAGGCGGAAAAGCGTGTCGAGGCACTCGGCTACGCCGACTCTTGCCCGAGCGCATTTATCAGGCTGCGCAGCGATTCGTCAAATTTCTTCGTGGCTTTTCTTGCGTCGCGAAGTAGCGGCACGGACGCGTTGCCCCTGCTCACCGCGTCATAAAGCTTGTCAAACGACTTCGTGAATTTCTCATATTCGTCTGCGCACTCATCGTACTGCGCAAGCAGCTTTTCATTCTCGGAAATCCTGTCATACTGATTCACCAGAATGTCGTAATAACGCATCTCAAGGTTAAAGCCCGCGTCAATCAGCTCGTCAAACGACAGGTTGTCGTAGTCGTATTCGGGCAGCGCAAACGGGTCGTACCCCAACGGCTCATCGCCCGCCTGCCGCTTCAGCGTCTTTTCGAGCGCGGAAAGCTCCGCCGCCGCAGCATTTACCGCGTCCTCAATTTCCGTCGCTTGCGCCGCGGAAACTCCCTCACTGACCGTCTGCCTGTATTCGTTCAGGCTTTCCGTAATTGCCCCAACGGAAGCCTCTTGCTCGTCTGTTATAACGTAGCGGTAGTGAAGCGGAATTTCGTATGCCTTGTCGATTGCGGAGTTTATAAGGTTAAGAAGCTCCGCCTGCCTTTCTTCGGATATCTCCCCGCCAAAGTCGCTCTGCGAAAGAATTTCTCCGAGCAGCGAATCTGACTTCGCGAGACCCTCGTAAACCTCCTGCATAACCCTTTCGGCTTTGTCCTTGCCGTCTGCGGACAAAACGTCGATTGTGTTTTCGGGCGGCATAATTTCGCCCGCGCTCTGCGCAGCTGTTGTGATTTCAAGCTTAGCGCTGCCGTACTGCGGCATTGAAACGGCAATCGAAGTGGAGATTGCTTTGCCGTCGGTGTCGGAGTAAACCGCAAGCGTCGCTGTCGAAAGCGCGGAATACATCTCGTCGCTTATGTAATCCGAAAGCTCCTCAAAGCCCTCGGGAGAAGCGAGCGAAATCTCGGCGTAGCCCGTCGGAATGTCCTTCCCGCAGAACTGCTTTACCTCGAAAGCATACTGCACCGCGAGCGAAACGCAGCCCTTATCTCCATACAGTTTAACGTCAGCCTTCCCCGCCTCTTTATCGGCGGAAATGTCGATAACGGGCGCGTCGCCGCGCGAAACGGAAAACGCAGCGCTGTTCTTTGCGTTTTTGAAGAATACTACGGCGTTATCCCCGCCGATAACCTCAACGCTCTTTTCGTAAATCGTGTTATTTTTTCCGACAACGGTGCGGATAATCAGCCCCTCGTTTTGTTCGGTTGCCGCTTCGAACGCCTTGTTTATCATTCGGCGGAAAGCGTCCTTGCTGTCGCATATTCCGAGCTGCTTGCAGTAATCCGTGCCAAGCTCGACAAAGCCGTCGTTGTCCTTAAGAATTTTCGCAAAATGGTTCAGCATTACGCGGTAGTTGTCGCCCGTGATTTTCGCGGTGATAACCTTGCCCTTGTACTCCTCGCTTTTTCCTACAGCAATCTCCGCGTCTTCGTAGTATCTGAGGTAGGCGAAGCCGAGGTCTTTCACCATATGTGTAAGCTCTGAGCCATAGTTGGGCGCAGACTTAGGCTGCTCAAAGTTCAGCATAAGCGCGCTGTCGGAGTATTGCGGAAACTGAGCATATGCCGCGCCGTTTCTGTCCACCGTAAGCAAGAGCTCCGTGCCGCCGAAGTCGGCTTCGACGGAGAAAATATCGCGGTCGGACTTCAGAAGAAAACTTGTGCGGCACTTTTGCACCGTGTCGGAAATTTCCTTCGGGTCATAGTCGTTAAGAAGGCTTTTTGCCGTATCGGTAAGCTGAATTGACGGGTCAATTACGGTATACAGCGCGTCTGTGCCGTATTTTCCCTTTACGTTGTAATAAACCGCTTCGGCAAGCGCCGCCGCGTCAAGCACGGGTGTGCCGTCGTCCGTCGTATCAGCCTGCGACAATACCGCCGCGGAGTTTATCGATGAAATAATTTCCTGCGAATCCGTCAGTTCAAGCAGCGCGTTTACCTGCGCTTCCTCTGCCTTCAGAGCATATTTTTCCTTGCTTAGGAAAAGCCCCGAGGATATAGCAAAAGGCAAGAAAATTCCTATGATAATTGCTATTACCGCTATCGCACAGATTGCAATTGCCGCCGTTTTCGCGGTATTTTTCTTCACAGGCTTCAGCGTAGTCATTGCCGTAAGGTCAATCTGCCGCGCTGCGTTTCCCGAGCCATACGGCGGGATTTGCGTGTTTGCGTTATATGGCGGCAGGGCGGAAGGCTCTGCAAACGTGCTTTCCTGCGCGGGCGCAGCACCGCCGAGTTCGCTTGCCTGCGGGATAACAGGCTCTGCGGAAGCGCCGCCGAAAATCGGCTCCGGGAACGGGCTTTCCTGCGCGGGCGCAGCTCTGCCGAGTTCGCTCGTCTGCGGGATAACAGGCTTTGCGGAAGCGCCGCCGAAAATCGGCTCTGAGAACGGGCTTTCCTGCGCGGGCGCTTCGCTGAAATCAAGCGGCTGAACCACAGGTGCGGCGAGGTCAACATCAAGCTCCACCGCATTATTCAAATGCTCTGCATCGCCTGCGTTAGCCGCGGGAGTTCCGCACACCGGACACTCGACCGCGCCCGCTTCAAGCATAAGACCGCACACTGCGCACTTCTTCACCGCACTGTTTGACGACTTGAACCCGCAGACGGGGCATTTTTCTGCCGTGTCTGGCATTTCACAATTACATCTGGGGCAGTTCATATAATTAACCATTTGTCCTTTCCGAAAATATCCAACCGTACACTTTTATTATATAATACTTCCCACAAAACGTCAATAGGGAATTTAGGCTGACTATAAGCCCACATCTGCTTATTCAAAACCGCTGCGCAGCGGAATATTCTCCCAAATATCAGCGCGTTTTCACAATAATTGCGGTTTATGTGTTGAATTTACGCCAAGAATATGGTATAATCAAAATGTATATTTATGCGTATTCTTCTGAAAGGACAATAAAATGCCTGATTTTACAAATAAGCTTTGCCCTGTTTGCCACGCGGCATTTACCGAAAACGCGGACATCGTCGTGTGCCCCGAATGCGGAACGCCGCACCACAGGGTTTGCTACCTCGCGAAAAACAAATGCGCCTTTGAAGCGCTGCACGAAAAGGGCTATGTCTGGGACGGACATCTCCCCGACGAGCAGAACCCCGAACAGCCTGCCGCCGAGCAAGCCGCTTCGGCTGTGCCCGCCGAAAACCCCGACCCTCACCACGCGGACTACCCTGCCGGCGCTCCTCAGCCCAAGCCGAGGATTACCATAAGACCGCCCGAGGAGTTTGAAACCGCCGAGGAATACTACCGACAGTTCGAGCACATTTACAGCGACGACACGCGCGGCGACGACGGCGTAAGCCTGCGGGAGCTTTGCGCCTTCGCCACGAAGTCAATCATTCACTACGGAAACGCGTTCACGGTTTTCCGCGGCGACACTACGGGGAGAAAGTCCTCCGTTTTCGTAAACTTCTGCTCGGGGCTGTTTCTGCCCGTTCATCAGTTCTACCGCAAAATGGATTTGCTAGGCGTAATTGTGCTGGCGCTTTGCGTGATGTTTTCGCTTCCCGAACTGCTGTTCGGCGGCGGTATAATCGACATAACTCAGCTTGGCGCTTCGGCGCAGGCGCTAGTTTCGCTTTCATACTATCTGTGTAATATGCTTGAAATATCACTGATGGTAATACTGACAATGTTCGGCGATTTCTTCTACTACAAGCACGCGGTGTATAAAATCAAGAAAATCCGCCTCCGCTTCGGCGAAAACCTCGGCGATGAATACTACGCCGCGCTTTCCGAAAGCGGAAGCCCCTCCGCTCTGCGGGCGGTTGTCGGGTTTCTGCTGTTTGCGCTTGCAGTCGCCTGCGTAAGGGTTCTGCCTATGATATTGCTAAACCAAAGCGTATAAGCAGCAAGAGATTATACAATTGGTTAATGCGAAAGCTGCAACAAACCGTATAATAACCCTAAAAAATAACAGATTGTAGAAAGGAGCGGGAGAATGAAGCTTATCATACAGATACCATGCTACAACGAGGCGCAGACCCTCGGCGCGACGATAGCCGACCTCCCGCGCTGTATCGACGGGATAGACGAAATCGAGTACCTCATAATCGACGACGGAAGCACTGACGGCACCGCTATGCGCGCAAAGGAGCTTGGCGTTCACCATATCGTAAGCTTTACGCACAACCGCGGGCTTGCAAAGGGGTTTATGGCGGGTATTGACGCGTGCCTGAGGCTTGGCGCGGACATTATCGTAAACACCGACGCGGACAATCAATACTGCGGCGCGGATATTGAGAAGCTTGTTCGTCCGCTGCTTGAGGGCAGGGCGGAAATGACTATCGGAAACCGCCGCACCGACACGATTGCCCACTTCTCCCCGCTGAAAAAGCGGCTGCAAAAGCTTGGCAGCGGCGTTGTGCGAAAGGCGAGCGGAACGGACGTCGCGGACACGACAAGCGGCTTTCGCGCATACACCCGCGAAGCTGCGATGCGGCTTAACGTCCTGTCGGACTACACCTACACGCTTGAAACGATAATCACTGCGGGCGCAGACCGTGCGAAGATACTGTCCGTTGACATATCGACAAACCCCGAGCTTCGAAAAAGCAGGCTGTTCAGCTCGATGGGCGGCTACATAGCCCGCTCAAGCGGCACGATTATCCGCAACTACGTTATGCGAAAGCCGCTGAAAACCTTTCTTATTCTCGGTGGGATATTCCTTCTTTTGGCGCTTGCGCTCGGGATACGGTTTTTGGTATACTATTTTACGGGCGACGGCGGCGGGCATATTCAGTCGCTTGTGCTTATGGCGGTGCTTGCGGTCGTCGGGATACAGGTGGGGATTTTCGGGCTGGTTGCGGACGCGATATCGGGCTGCCGCAGGGTTATGGACGAAACGCTCTACCACGTCAAGCGCATTGAATACGACAACACTGTCTGCGGCAAAAACTACAACTGCTGCAGCTATACCAAAGAGGAAATCGTCAGAAAATGAAAAAAAGGTTAACGAATTTTTACTCCGTCTACGGGGACAGGGGCGTTATGTTCCTGCTGTATTCGATATCGGTGGTGGCGAACTCGCTGATAACTATGAGTATGGAGCTTCCGTCGATTTACCCCGACGAGATAAGAACGGCGGGCATTGCCGCGTACTACTCCGGCCGTGACTGGTCGGGTATTATGCCGCAGGGGGAACCTGTCGGCTATATTCAGGCGGTGTTCTACACGCCGCTGTTCTGGCTTTTCGGCAGCAGCCCATACGCGCTGTATAAGAGTATGGTGGTTATGAACGGCGTTCTGGTCAGCTTTATCCCGCCCGTTGCATATCACATGGCGGCAAAGCTGAACGTAGAAGAAGTCTGGCAGAAGATTGTCATTGCGGTCAGCTGCGGCGCATATGTCACCTACATTGCAAACTCGAAGTTCATCTGGAACGAGGCTATCTGCTGTCTTATGCCGTGGGTTATGGTCTGGTGCATATATATGGCTTGGGACAGGAAAAACAAGTATTCGCGCTTCACAATGTCGGTGCTTTCGGGCTTTCTCTGCGCGGTTTGCTATGCCGCAGACGAGCGGCTGACGGCGGTTATTGCGGCGTTTGCGGCAACGGTTCTTATTTTCAGAATATTCTTCAAGGAGCGGATTTTCAATCTCCCCGTAATGGTTATCGCAGCGGCTGCTTCGTTTATGACGGAGCATTTCTGCCGCCTTATGATAGAGGACGCAACGCAGTCCGCCGCGCAGGCTGTTTCCTCGGTACAGGCGGAAAGCGGCGGGTTTATCGCGACGCTTTTTGGTCATCTGTACACGTTTTTCACCGCAACTCTCGGCGTTGGCGCGCTTGCCGCAGCGCTGCTTATCATAATTCTCATCGGGATTACAAACGACTTTCTGAAGAACCTTTCCGCAAGGAAAAATACCGAGGCGGGCGAGGACGGCACGCGCCGCTACTCCGCGCCCGAGCGCACGTTTAACACGCGCATTCTGCTTTTCGGGGTGTACACCTTTTTCACCGTCGGCATAAGCCTTGTTATGTCGGTTGTATCCGACAGCGACAGGATAATTTCGGGGCGCTTTGCGGACAGCGTTGCGCCGCTTTCGGTGTTCTTTGTGCTGGTATTCATAATGCTTTACGGGATAAAGCTTCGCCACATTTTCGCGGCGGCGGGGATATACGGCTTCACCTGCCTTATCTTCGCGCTAAACGGCTATGACAGCGCCTCGGAGGAATACCTGCGAAGCACGGTGCTGGGCGTTTTGCCGTGGAGAATAAGCGAGGACATTTCCGCGCCGTTTACGGGAATGAGCTTTGTCATAATGTCGTCCTGCGTGTTTACGGCGTTTTCGCTGATGATAGTGCTGATTTCGAGCACGCGTCATCACAGGGTCGGCGCGATTTCCTTTGTTATTTGCGGCGCGTTTTTGTACAGCTCGCTGTTCGCGGCGAACGTTTATTTGCCCGATATCACCGAGGAAAATGCCGACAAAATCCACCCCGCGCAGAGTATTTCGGCGCTTATCTACGACGACCCGCAGTCGCCCGACGTGGTGGCTTATTATATCCCGCAGCGAACGGCGGCGCTGGTGCAGTTTCTTAACCCCTCGGCGCGGGTCTGCAACATAACCGAAAAGCGCGATATCCCCGAAAACTGCATACTGATAACGGAGGTTACGCGCTCGATGCCTTTTGAAAAGGGAACCTACGACGTTGTCGGAATTGCCGAGGGCTATGCGGTTTACGCCTACGGAAACGCGGCGCGCGACTTTGTGCGCTTCAAGGGCAGTTCGTAATTTTCGTTGCATTCGGAGGACACTATGAGCGACGCTTCAGGGCAGCGTAGCATACTGCGCATATTGGAAAAAGCGGCAATGCCGTTGATATATCTCGCGGCGTTTTTACTGCATTTTCTGATGACGCAGAGCGCGACGCTGTTTAACCTCACGCCCGACGAGTTCTGCGTGACCGCCGTAGCCGCGCTTGCAAACGGCTATGACTGGAGCGAGATTGTGTCGCTCGGCGGCTATTACGGCTATTTTCAGGCGCTTTTCTACATTCCGGTATTTTGCGTGACGGACGAACCCTATCTCCGCTATCGGCTTATGCTCGTTATAAACGGAGCGCTGATGAGCCTTGTCCCCGTGATTGTATACTACATTTCCGTGAAGGCGCTTTCGGTGAAAAAGCCCGCCGCATTGCTGTTTGCGGCGATTTGCGGGCTTTACCCGTCGTATATGCTTCTGACAAAATACGCGTGGAACGAAACGATGTGTTGCCTTATGCCGTGGGTTGTGCTGCTGCTTTTGTACAAGGCTTTGTCCTGCGAAAGCAACGCGAAAAAGCAGCTTTTCTCCGCGCTTGGCGGGCTTGCTGCTGCTGCGGGCTATGCCTCGCACGGGCGTATGATTGCGCTTGCAGCGGCTGCTGCGGTAGTTGTTCCCGTGATGTTTTGGCTAAGGGATAAGCGGCGCGTGTTCTGCTTTACAGGGTTTTACGCGGCGCTTTGCGCGGGGCTTTGCGGTGACGCGCTGATTAAGAAAGCGCTTCAGAACACCCTGTGGCAAAGCGGCGGCAGCGCTCCCGCAAACACGCTCGAAACAACGCTCTCGCGCGTGTTTGGGATGTCGGGCGAGGGCGCTTCGATAGCGGAGCTTTTCGACACGCTTGTCGGGCATTTCTTCTACTTCGTTTCGTCAACCTGGGGCTTCGGCGCGGTGTGCGCGGCGGCGGTTGTCACGGCGGCGGTGCTGTCGGTGAAAAAGCGCGTTTCCCGAAAAGGCGGCGAAACGCCCGACGATGACGGCATAACTCTCCTTGTGTGGTATGCGCTGCTGTCGATGGGGGCGATTTTCGCGGTGAGCGTGCTGTTTAAGGGCACTTCCCCGCTGCTGTATGCCCGCGCGGATACGGCGATTTACGGGCGCTATACCGAGGCGTTTTACCCCGTGGCGATTTTCGCGGCGCTGGTGCTGATATATAAAGGGCTGTATTCGAAAATGCAGGCGCTTGCCGCGGCGGCGGTGGGCGCGGTTACAAGCGTGCTTACTGCGGTGCTTGTCGTGCCGCTTATCGTAGAGTGCGACAGATTTGTCAGCGCGATGGTGTTAGGGCTTGCGCCTATGCGTTACGGCGAGGGGACAAAAACCCTGCTCACCGAGTACAGTATGATAAAGATAATCCTGAGCGGTATGCTCCCGCTGCTAATATGGCTTGCGGTTATGCATGCGAAAAGGAAGCGCGGCGGCGAAACGCTTATTTTCGCGGCGCCGCTGCTTGCGCTTCTGGTTTATTCGGGCGTGTTCGGCTATTTCTCCTACACCCTGCCGCAGACGAAAAGCGCGGCGAAGGGCGCGGAGTATATGTCGCAGGCGCTGGAGCTATGCGCGGGGGAATATGACCGCATTGAGGCGGTTGACCTGTCGCGCGAGCGGCTTACAAAGGGGCAGTTTCTTTATCCAGAGATAACGATTATCCCCTCGCCTGCCGAGGGCGAGCGCCCCGAACTCGTTCTCGGAAACCGCGAGGATATGCTCTCGCTGTGGGACAGCAGCCTGTGGCAGATAGGCGACATAAACAACTCCGTATGCACCTTTGCTTCTTCCGAAGCGGCGGCAGAAGCGGCTTTGGCAAAGGGGCTTAAGGTTTCGCCGCGCGGCTGTGTTCGCTGCACGGCGGCGGAGATTCCCTGCACCGAGAGCGTAGAAAAGCGCGGCGCTTCTTCCACCGACCTTAACCTTGCGGAAAGCTGCGAGGGCGTTTGCGCGGTTGTTCCCGAGGGCGGCGCGGTGTACACGCACTATTTTAACGCTAAGAAAACCTGCCGGTTGTTTATCACGATAGAGGGCAGCAGGCTTGACGCAGGGCTTGCGGCGCTTACCTGCGACAAGGGCGACAGCGAGATGAAATACGAGATACTGTCGGCTTCTCCCGAAAAGCTTGCGATAAGCTTTGTTGCGGAGGAGGGCACTGAAAATATACGCTTTAAGCTGTCCTGCGGCGGCGGTGAACTCTCCGTTTACTCGCTTACGATATCGCGGGCGGAATAAAAGGAGAACGATAATGGACGCTATTGACGCTTCAAACTGCGAATACTTTATGCTGGGAGATATAAAGCTCTATGTATCCGACGACCACCGCTTCGGCACTGACGCGTTTCTTCTCGCGAACTATGCTTCGCCGCCGAAAAGCTCGGTTGTCTGCGATTTATGCACGGGCTGCGGGATTATCCCGTTTATCCTGAGCAAGAAGAACAGGGAGCAGCGCGTTTTCGCTATGGATATACAGGAGGAAGCGATTGCGCTCGCAGAGCGCACGGCAAGGGAAAACGGGCTTTCCGAAAAGGTCACGCCGCTGCTGTGCGATTTGAGGGACATTCCGCAGAGCGTTATCCGATACGAAACCGTGGATATCGTGACGGCAAATCCGCCGTATATGACGAGCGGCTCGGGCTACGAAAAGCTGTCAAAGGCGCAGGCGATTGCGCGGCACGAGCTTATGTGCGGCATAGACGACGTTTGCGCGGCGGCGGCAAGGCTGCTGAAATACGGCGGGCTGCTTAAAATGTGCCACCGCCCCGAACGGCTGTCCGACGTGATGAATGCAATGCGCGCACAGCGGATTGAGCCTAAGAGCCTTACGCTTGTTCACAACTCAATAAGCGAGCGCCCGTGGCTTTTTCTTATCACGGGGAAAAAGGGCGCAAAGCCCGGAATGACGGTAGAAAAGCCCCTCATATTATTTAACGAGGACAAATCCTACACGGAGGAATATAACAGGCTGTATGAATGATTATGGAAAATTGTCGGTTGTCGGCACGCCGATAGGAAACCTGTCGGATTTCAGCCCGCGCGGGATAGAAACGCTCGGCGCTGCCGACTATATCGCCGCAGAGGATACGCGCGTTTCGCTTCGCCTGCTGACGCATTTCGACATAAAGAAGCCTATGCTAAGCTACTACAAGCCGCACGAGGAGGAAAAAAGCACCCGGATAATCGAGCTTTTGTTCGAGGGGAAAAACGTCGCGCTGGTTTCCGACGCGGGAATGCCGTGTATAAGCGACCCCGGCGTTATCCTTGTGAAAAAATGCGCCGAGCTTGGCATTCCTGTCGAGGTTATACCGGGGTGCAACGCCGCGGTTGCCGCGCTTGCGCTGAGCGGAATAGACACGCTTCGCTTTGCATTCGAGGGGTTTCTCCCCGTGCCGAAAAAGGAGCGCACGCAGCGCCTTGAGGAGATAGCGAGCCTTCCGCACACGCTGGTTTTCTACGAAGCGCCGCACAAGCTGCGCCAAACGCTTTCTGACCTTGTGCAATATCTCGGAAACGAGCGGCGCGCCGCGCTTTGCCGCGAGCTTACAAAGCTTCACGAGGAGGTAATCCGCGGGACGCTTTCAGAGCTTTCGCATATTTACGATACGGATGAGCCGCGCGGCGAATATGTTATCGTTGTCGAGGGGGCAAAGCAAGCGCCCTGCGGCGGGATTTCCGCAGAGCAGGCAGCGGAGCTTGCGCGCAGCCTTGCCGCAGGCGGAATGAAGCTTTCCGACGCCTGCAAGGAGGCGGCGAAGGCTTCCGGCGTTTCCAAGCGCGAGCTGTATGCGCTGCTTGCTTCCGACACCGAGGCATAGTAAAAGTACACAGACCAAAAGGTCTTTATAATAAACAACAAATATTTCCCGAAAGGAGTTTTTCAAAATGAAAGAAAACAAGAACTTAAAGCCCAAGGTAGGACCGTTTGCTACGCTCATTATTCCGATAATCGGCGCTGTAATCATTGTTGCGGCGGCTGTCGCTTACATCTGTATGAAGCTTGCGGACGAGCTGCGCTATAACGAGAAGTGGAAGGACTACGACGAGTGCGGCTGGAACTGATGTCGGAGTTTGACTATGAACAAGCGCTCGACTACCTCGCGACGTTTTCAAAGCAGGGCGCGCCGATAACCGATTTATCGCGCTTTTCGGCGCTGTGCGGGGAGCTGGGCAATCCCGAAAAGGGGCTTCGCTGCATTCACATTGTCGGGACAAACGGCAAAGGTTCGGTGACGGAGTATATTTCGGCAGCACTGTGCGCCTGCGGTTTCAGAACAATCCGCTTCACCTCGCCGTATATTCTTGACGTCCGTGAGCGTATAACGCTTGACGGCGAGTTTATCCCGAAGGACGTTTTCGCGCGGCTGATTTTTGAGGTAAAGTCTGCGGCGGAGTGCTGCCGCGACAGGGCTTTTTCACAGTTTGAGATACTGACGGCGGTCTGCTTTCTTTTCGCAAGGGAGAGCGGCGCGGACTACTGCGTCCTCGAAGCGGGGATAGGCGGAACGCTGGACTGCACGAACGTTATCCCCTGCCCCGAAGCGGCGGTGTTTACGTCGATAGGGCTTGACCACACCGCAATTCTCGGGAAAACCGAGCGGGAAATTGCCGTAAGCAAAAGCGGGATAATCAAGGGCGGCGCGGTTATCGCCGCAAACAACATTCCCGCAGAAGCTATGGCGGTTATCGAGAGAAAATGCAGCGAAACTCACTCGCGGCTTGTTGTCCCCGACGCGAAAGCGCTTGAGGTTCGCGAAAGCGGGCTTTGCGGCAGCAGGTTTATCTACAAGGGCGAGGAATACTCCCTGTCGATGTGCGGAAACCATCAGATTACAAACGCGCTCACGGCGCTTGAAACGCTTTTTGCGCTGCGCGAAAAGCTGCCGCTTGACAGGGTGAAAGCCGCGCTGAAAACGGCGGTAATGCCCGCGAGGCTCGAGCGCATAAATCTCCCCGAAAAGCCCGCGATAATCCTTGACGGCGGGCACAACCCGCAGGCGATGGCGGCGGCGCGGGAGCTTCTTATGCGCGACAAGCGCAAAAAAACCGCGCTTATCGGAATGATAAACACGAAGGACTTTGCTTTAGCGCTGTCGATAATTCTCCCGTGCTTTGACTTTGCGGTGTTTTACGACGGCTTTTCGGAAACGGCGGTGAGTGCGGAGCTTCTTTGCGCCGAGGCAAAGCGCGTGGGTACGCCGTGCGCAGGCTGTCACAGCGCAGAGGAAGCGCTCTCCGAGGCGATTTCGCGCACGCCCGACAGCGGGCTGCTGTTTATCGGCGGGTCGTTTTATATGGCGGCGGGAATAAGAGAAATGCTGCTTGGCTAAGCGAAAGGAGCGCGTATGAAAACAATTTCGCTTCCCGACGGGCGGCAGCTTTGCTATGAGCTAACGCGAAAGCGCGTTAAGAACGTGAACTTCCGCATAAAGGCTGACGGGATAATCTATGTGTCGGCGAGCGCGCGGGTGTCTGTCAAGTGGATTGAGCAGCACCTGACGGAACACGCAGACGCATTTTTTGCAGCGCTTTCCCGTGCGAAAAAGCGCGAGCGCGCTCCGCAGGCTGACGCGGGCGGCGTTCGGTTTCTCGGCGAGGACAGACCCGTCGTGCTGATACACAGCGCGCGGGAGGCTGCGGTTTACGAGGACGGAGCATTTCGCGTGTTTACCGCGCGGGAGGACGACGGCGAGCATATCCGTGCGCTGCTGTTAAGAGCGGTTTCGGCGAGCTTTGCGCGGTTGTGCGAGGAGCTTAACACAGAGGTTCGCGCGGCGCTGACTTCGAGGGGGCTTAACCCGCCGCCTACCGTGGTTACGATTAAGGAGATGTCGTCACGGTGGGGAAGCTGTTCCTACACCCGAGGGCACATTTCGATAAACCTGCGGCTGTCAGCGTACCCGCGAGAGGCGGTGCTGTCGGTTTTCTGGCACGAGTACGCGCATTATTGGCACCACGACCACTCGGCGGCGTTCTATGCGTTTCTGGACAAGCATTATCCCGAGTACCGCCGCGCGAACGCGCTGCTGAAGCAGGAGGATTAGGAACACTCCCGCGCGCCAGCGCGGACAAAAGTTTTAGGTCAAGTCTTTTTCCAAAAGGCTTGCAGGGTGCGGGGCAGAGCCCCGCAAACGTCAACAAAGCGCTAAAGGGGGGGCTAGGGGGGAAAACAAGAGTTTTCCCCCCAGAGACCGTCGAAAAAGTCCCGTTGGGACTTTTCCGCCGAAACATCCGCACTGCCCGCACTCACTGCCGGCAAAGCCGTCAGTTCGCACAGTTGTGCGGA
>SFHN01000214.1 GCA_004555635.1 [Eubacterium] saphenum | reverse complement strand
CGTCCTTAAATCTGTCAATGCTTCCTATCCCGCATACATCTGCGCCAAGTCTGATAGCTGCTTCTTTGATGTAACTTTCCATAAATATTCTCCCTATAACGATATTTCATATATTATATCAGATATGGTGAAAGCTGTCAATACAATAGCCCCCATATATGTCTTTTTCTGAAGAATAATTGCATATTTCCTTCATAAACTATTGACAAAAATTTGCCGATGTGATATAATCCTATTAAACACATAGGCAATATATATAATGAAAAGAGTGATGTTTTTATGGATAGAATATACGCAGATAATGCGGCAACGACGCGGCTCAGCAAAACCACGCTTGACGCTATGCTACCGATAATGACCGATGTGTATGCAAACGCTTCTTCGCTTCATACTCCCGGGCAGGAGGCGGCGGAGGCGCTCTATAAAGCGAGAGAAACCGTCGCACAATGTATCGGCGCAGACCTCCGCGAGATTTACTTTACCTCGGGAGGAAGCGAGTCGGACAATCAGGCGATTATCACCGCCGCGGAGATAGGCGCGCGCAAGGGCAAGAAGCACATTATCTCCGACAAGATAGAGCACCACGCAGTGCTTCACACGCTCAGAAAGCTTGAAAAGCAGGGCTACGAGGTTACGCTGCTTGACGTTGACAGCGAGGGCAGGGTAGACCCCGAGAGCGTTCGCAAGGCAATCCGCCCCGACACCTGCTTAGTCACCGTAATGACCGCAAACAACGAGATAGGCACTATTGAGCCTATTAAGGAAATTGCAGCCGTGTGCAAGGAAAACGGCATCCTGTTCCACACCGACGCGGTTCAGGCTGTCGGTCATCTCCCGATTGACGTTAAGGAAATCGGCTGCGATATGCTGTCGATGTCCGGACATAAGTTCAACGGACCTAAGGGCGTCGGCGCATTATACGTCAGAAAAGGACTTACCCCCTCGATTTTAATTGAGGGCGGCGCACAGGAACGCGGCAGACGCGCAGGCACAGAAAATGTCGCTGCGATTGTCGGTATGGCGGCGGCGCTTAAGGAAAGCACCGAGGAGCTTGAAAGCGTAACGCCTTATGTAACAGCGCTGCGCGACAGGCTGATTTCTGGGCTGCTCAAGATTCCGCATTGCGCGCTTAACGGAAGCCGTACCGAGCGCCTTGCAGGAAATGTCAATGTGTGCTTTGAGGGAATCGAGGGCGAAAGCTTGCTGCTTTTGCTGGATATGCGCGGAATATGCGCTTCAAGCGGTTCTGCCTGCACAAGCGGCTCGCTTGACCCCAGCCACGTTCTTTTGGCTATCGGCAGACCACACGAGGTCGCACACGGCTCGCTTCGTTTAACGCTAAGCCGCGAGAACAATGAACAGGAGATTGACCGTATAATAACCGCCGTAGGCGAGGTAGTCGCGCAGCTTCGTGCGATGTCGCCCGTATGGCAGGATTTGCAGGAGGGAAAGAAAAGCTATGTTATACTCTGAAAAGGTAATGGACCACTTCACAAACCCGCGCAATGTCGGCACGATTGAAAACGCCGACGGCGTCGGAGAGGTCGGCAACGCAAAATGCGGCGACATTATGAAGATTTTCCTGAAGATAAACGACGGGATAATCGAGGACGTTAAGTTCAGCACATTTGGCTGCGGCTCAGCAATCGCTTCAAGCTCAATGGCTACCGAGATGATAAAGGGAAAGCCGCTGTCAGAAGCGCTTGAGCTGACGAATAAAGCTGTTGTAGAGGCGCTTGACGGTCTGCCCGCGCATAAAATCCACTGCTCTGTCCTCGCCGAGGAAGCGGTAAAGGCGGCGATAAAGGACTACTACGATAAAAACGGTATTGCCTATGACGAGAGCCTTTTCCCCGCAGAGCACGACTGTGAACACTGCGGAGAGTAATCTGAATAGATGATTTGAGGGGTTGCAGCAATGCAGCCCCTTTTGTCACACAGGACATCTTTTCGGAATACAATATTCAAGTAAGATACATACCGAAAGGAGTATTTGTTATGTGTGGAATTGCGGGACAGATTAGCTATAAAACTGATATGAACAAGCTGCGCGCCGTTGTCGAAAAAATGGGGCAGACGCTTTCTCCGCGCGGTCCTGACGCCTCGGGAACATACTGCGACGAAAACGCCTGCCTTGTACATCGAAGGCTTGCCGTAATAGACCCCGAAAACGGCGCGCAGCCGATGACCTTCGGCGAGCTTACGATAGTATACAACGGCGAGCTGTACAACACGGAGGAGATCCGCGTGGGACTTCTCAAGGAGGGCTGGGCCTTCCGGGGACACTCGGACACGGAGGTGCTGCTGAAGGCCTATGTCCAGTGGGGCGAGGAGTGCCTGGAGCGGTTCAGCGGCATCTATGCCTTTGCGGTCTGGGACGGAGAGACGCTGTTCGCCGCCCGCGACCGGGTGGGTGTGAAGCCTTTCTTCTACATTGACAGCCGGGACGGGCTGCTGTTCGGCAGCAGCGTGCAGTCGCTGATGGCCGTGGGGCCGTGGTGCGGCGAGGCGCGGCCGAAGCTGGACGCGGAGGGCCGACGGGAGCTGTTTCTGCTGGGGCCGGGCAAAAGGCCCGGCAGCGGCGTGTTGAAGGGCTATCGCGAGCTGGAGCCGGGGGAGTGCCTGCGCTGCGGCCGGGGTGGACTTCGGACGAGAAGGTACTGGCGGCTGAGGGCCCGGCCGCATGCCGAGGGCCGGGAGGAGACCGTGGCCCATGTGCGCGAGCTGGTCTCCGGCGCGGTGCAGCGGCAGCTGGTCAGCGATGTGCCGCTGTGCGCCATGCTCTCTGGCGGGCTGGACTCCAGCATCCTCTCGGCGCTGGCTGCGGAGAAATACCGCAGGGAGGGGCGGACGCTGGACACCTGGAGCGTCGATTATCGGGACAACCACGACTACTTCCACGCCGGCCGGTTCGTGCCCAGCGAGGACGCGCCGTTTGTCCTGCAGATGGCGGAGCACATCGGCAGCAATCACCACTTCGTGACGCTGGACAACCGGGAGCTGGCCGACGCGCTGATTCCCGCGGCGCTGGAGCGGGGGCTGCCGGGCATG
>SFHN01000213.1 GCA_004555635.1 [Eubacterium] saphenum | reverse complement strand
GGCATTGTTGCCCGCGTGAAGGACGTGTTTTCCATTCCCCGCGACCTGATGGGCTTTGAAGAATTTCTCATGTCCTTTTATCTTCAGCCCGAACTGACGGCGCGCCTCATGCAGATGTGCGTGGAACACAGCACCCGCATCGGGCATAACCTGCGGGAGATCGGCATAGAAGTGGTTGTGATCGGTGATGATATTGCCAACAACACCGGCTTGCTGCTGCGGCCTGAAATGTATATGGAGCAGGTCTATCCCTATTTTAAGCAGCTGGTGCAGAATCTGAAAAAAGAAGGACTGTTTGTCATCAAACATTCGGATGGGGATCTGCATGCCGTGCTGGATGCGCTGGTCGATTCGGGCATCGACTGCCTGGATCCCATTGACCCGCTGGGCAATATGGATATTGCCGAGATGAAAAAAATCTACGAGAAGGGCAGCTACACTCGCTCGGACGTAGAAGATTTGCGTGCATACGACAAGAAGCTCGACAGCTTCTTAAAGCTGATGGAGGAAATTACCTCCGAAGCAAACAGTCGCATTATGGTTTACTGCTGCGAGAGAAACACAATCGACTACCTGCGCAAGGCGCTTTGCTGCGTTTTCGGCAGCAGCGCTGTCCGCACGGCAAAGGGCGATTTGTTCCGCAAGGAGGACATTTTCAGAAAGCTGCGCGTTGACGACACCGCAGATTATCCGAAGATTATCCTCGGCGTTGACGCTCTCGGAGCGGTCGGCGACGGATTTGACAGGATAAACTACATAGTAAACTACGAACTGCCCGATTCCGCTGTGCTGCTTGAGCGCAGACTCACAAGACACGGCTCCGCAAAGGAAGCTGTCCGCAAGTTCATCGTATTCCGCGATACGAACAAGATGTTCGACTCGGTTATGCTGGATAAGGTGCTTTACGGCAGCATCGAAAGCGCGTTCTGCGGAAATCTGGCAGGCAGAAACATTCTTCTTGAAGCAGACTCAAAGGCGGACAGCGTAAACGCGCTGGTAGCCGACCTGAAATATATCGTGGGCTACGCCTCCGAGATTGACAACTGCTTTGACCTCATCAAGCGCGTAAAGAGCGAATACGCTCTCCTCGGCGCGCAGAGCGTCACAAACGGCAAGCAGCTTGCGGAGTTCGCGAAGGAAATTCTTGAGCGCGTTTGCAAGGTGTTTGGGTTTACTGCAGAGTCTTCTGCGGAGGAAATTACGGCAGCCGTAAACGCACTCGGCGGGCTGTGCTATCTTAACGACGACGGCAAGCTCGAAAAGCTCTCCGCAGAGGACTGCGAGAGCATCGCAAAGAGCTTTGACGACGAAAGCTATATGGAGCTGTCCTTTGCTGCAGAGGCGGTAAAAGGTCTTGAACAGGCGAAGAAGGACATCGACGAGTGGCACAGCGGCGACAACTTCCACCTGACGATAAAGCAGGAAACCGCAGCGCTTGCAGATTGTCTGCTCTACCCCGTGCTTTACGGCATATGGAGGTACAGAGTGCGCGAGCAGGATTCCACCCACTCCTTCCGCGACTACATCGCAATCTACAACGACGGCATTTAATCATTTTCGGCTCTGACCCGCCGCGCAGGGGCAGCGCCATAAATATACACCAAAAAGCGCGGAGAAACGAGGCGTAATTATGAGCGAAAACAACGAAGCGGTCGAGAAGCTGCTTGGTGATTTTTTCGAGCGCCACACGGCGGGCGATAAGGAGGGTATGGCTTCCGTACTTCAGGATATTCAGCTAAAGCTGAAATCCGGTGAGGTAAGCAGCGAGCCCTTTAAGGAATACTTTAATAATATGTACGCGGGCAGAGGCGCTGTAAACGTTCAGAGCGTTATGAGCGACTACCCCCGCGAGAGCATTATCCGAGAGCTTCTTCAGAACGTTTTCGGCTGTGACTACGACAGCAGCGATATCAAGGTTATGATTGAGTTCCTCGACGAGGGTCAGGTAAAGCTCATCTACAACGAAACGGGCTTCAAGCTTGAGCAGGTGTTCTACTACCTCTCTGTCGGCAGAAACGAGGGCGAGTCCGAGCGCGAGGGTCGCTTCGGTCTTGGCGCAAAGAGCGTGTTTGCAAACTGCGACTGGTTCAAAATGCGCTCGAACAACTATCAGCTTCGCGTTGTAAACGACAACGGCACGCTGAAGGTGCGCGAGCTTGACCTCAACGCGCCTATGTTCAAACACACGGAGGTCGTTTTCTCCCTCCCCGAGGAGGAGCAGAAGCGCCTTCACCGTAACCTTGTAACGCTTACCTCCGAAAAGGGCGAGTACCTCAATATGGTTGACCTCTGCTTTGCGTTTATCAGGAAAAAACACCTGAAGGCAGAGGACACCGAGGAAGCCCCCTCCCGCACCTTCAACATCGCAGTGCTTAGCTACGGCAAGCAGGAGATGGTGTATAAAATTCAGGAGTTCCGCAGGGACGAAAACGATATTCCAAAGGTTCGTTTTTCCGAAAACGGAAAGAGCATTGCCGACTTCATTCACTCCGAGCGCGACGGGTTCGTTTACCTCATTCCGTTCGCAGTTTCGGGCGCAAAGCGCGAGGCGGCAAAGGTTCTTATGTCAAAGTACAACTACTTCTCGACATTCGAGCTGACGGGCTTTGTTAAGGCAAATACCGCCGAGTTTATCGACGAGAAGCTGTCCGCATTCTTCGTAAGCGTTCCGAACAAGTATATCACAAACAACCGTTCGGGCATTCGCCACGACGCTATGGAAGAGGTTTCCCGCGCAATCGAGGAGGGCGTCCTTGCGGTTGTGGAGCAGTACGGAAAGCTGTTCGTGCTGGAGCTTGTTCCCCACCCCGAGAACAGCGAGCGCTTTATGTTCCGACCGAGAACCTATGTTTTCGAGTTCTTCTACAACTACGCGACAACGACAAGCCTCGTAAGCAGCTTGAAGGAAAAGTTCTGCGACAACATCTCTGTCATCATGGTATCCCACGATATTCATGAGGCGGTGCGCTATGCCACCCACATCCTGCATCTGGGCCACAGCCAGCTGTTTTTCGGCACGGCGGCAGAATACCGGCAGAGCAGCCTGGCCCGG
>SFHN01000007.1 GCA_004555635.1 [Eubacterium] saphenum | reverse complement strand
GAAGAATGGACACGAGTGGTGGAAGTATGTCTATGATGAATTCTACAACTGCGTGATATGTCCCGAATACCAGCCCTTGAAATATAGCACGACGAACCGTGATGGATATAGGGAATACAAGAGTGATCCGAATATCTGCGCCGCCTGTCCGACCAGAGAACGGTGTACGCATTCCAAGAACTGTATCAAAACGGTGCAGCGGCATATCTGGAAGGACTATGAGGAATTGGCGGACGATGCCAGATATACGCCTGCGTACGCGCAGCTCTACAAGTGCCGAAAGGAAACCATTGAACGGGTCTTCGCGGACGCCAAGGAAAAACACGCGATGCGTTATACGCAATACAGAGGCTTGGCTCAGGTGACGAACTGGGTGAAGCTTAAGTTTGTTGCCATGAACTTGAAAAAATTGGCCACATGGAAATGGAGAAATCTGTTGTCCTCGTTTCGTTTTGCTGTTTTTTCGCTCATATATGTTCGAGACCCAGTCTGCTCCTGAGTACAGACCGGGTTCCTCGACAGACTGAGCGGGGCCGCCCAAAGGCGGCCCCGCTGTTTCATTCTGACGAGGTATTGACGGCGCGGATAGCTCCGCAACCTTACAGCTTTTCGATCTCCTCCTGCTCCACGACCTGGATGCCCTGGGCAGCCAGAGCGGCGGAGGCGGCGGCGTTGTCCGCCACACGGAAGATCATGTAGGCGTGGTCCACGTCCTTGCCGCCCAGGAAGGCGTACATGTACTCCACGTTGATCTTGGCGTTGGAAAGTACCTGGAGTACCCGGTTGAGTCCTCCGGGCACGTCGGGGATGGCCACGCCCACCACAGGGGTGATGGAATGGACATAGCCCGCGTCCTTCAGGACGGTGGTTGCCTTGTACACATCGTTGACGATGATGCGCACGATTCCGAATTCGCTGGTCTCAGCCAGGGAAAGGGCCCGCAGGTCCACCTTGTTCTGGGCCAGAACACCGGTCAGGCCGTACAGGGCTCCCGGCTTATTTTCCACAAAAATGGAGATCTGCTTGATGCTCATGGCGAACCCTCCTTAAATTTTCCGCTTGTCGATGACCCGGACCGCCTTGCCCTCGCTGCGGACAATGGACTTGGGGGCCACCAGGGTAACCTTAGCGGCCAGACCCAGCAGAGAGCGCAGGCCCTCCACCAGTTCCTTCTGCCGACGGTCGATCTCGCCCAGGTTATCGGTAAACATCTCGGGGGTCATCTCCACCTGGATATCCAGGGTGTCAGTGGACTTGACCCGATCCACAATGATCTGGTAGTTGGCGGGATAGCCGTGGTTGAGGAGCACCGTCTCGATCTGAGAGGGGAAGACGTTGACGCCGCGGATGATGAGCATATCATCGCTGCGGCCCATGGGCTTGCTCATCTTCACGAAGGTACGTCCGCAGGAGCACTTTTCGTGGCGGATCACGCCGATGTCCCGGGTGCGGTAGCGCAGCAGAGGGAAGGCCTGGCGGGTGATGCAGGAGAAGACGATCTCACCCTGCTGACCCTCGGGCAGCACCTCTCCGGTCTCGGGATCGATGATCTCGATGATAAAGTGGTCCTCGTTGACGTGCATTCCGTTCTGCTCGGAGCACTCGTAAGCCACGCCGGGACCCATGATCTCGGTCAGGCCATAGATGTCATAGGCCTTGATGCCCAGCTTCTCCTGGATATCCTGGCGCATCTCCTCACTCCAGGCCTCGGCACCGAAGATGCCCGCCTTCAGAGGAATGTCCTTGCCGGTGAGTCCCATCTCGTGGAGGGTCTCGCCGATAAAAGCGGCGTAGGAGGGGGTGCAGCACAGAACGGTAGAGCCAAAGTCCCGGAGAATGGTGATCTGCCGC
Organism: [Eubacterium] saphenum; assembly: GCA_004555635.1. Classification (GTDB taxonomy): domain Bacteria; phylum Bacillota; class Clostridia; order Oscillospirales; family Ruminococcaceae; genus CAG-115. Next base: position 14,530 of record SFHN01000007.1, on the reverse strand, counting down.
TGGGTGTTGCCGGAGGAGACGGGAATGACCGTGGCGCCCAGCTTGGTAGCGCCGCCGTGCAGTCCCATGCCGCCGGTAAACAGGCCATAACCATAGGAGATATGTACCTTATCCTCCTCGGTGGCACCCACGGCCACCAGCTGACGGGCCACAATATCGTCCCAGATATCCAGGTCCTCCCGGGTATAGCCTACCACGATCTGCTTTCCGGTGGTTCCGGAGGAGGCATGCAGCCGCACCACATCCTTCATGGGAACGGCAAACAGCCCATAGGGATAGGTATCCCGCAGGTCCTTTTTATAGGTAAAGGGCAGCTTGTGCAGGTCGTCCACCGACTTAATATCCTCCGGACGCACTCCCTTTTCGTCCATCAGCTTCTTGTAATAAGGCACGTGGTCATAGGCATGGCGCACCTGCTTGACCAGGCGCTCATCCTGCCAGGCACGAATTTGCTCCCGAGAGGCGCATTCAATCTCGGGCTGATAATACCGTTCCAATGGATTCATCCCTCTCTTGTGTATCTCGTGATCTTGCTTTTCTCCTAAATAAGGCCCATCCCGTCTGCCTTCCCGGCGGGCTTTCGCCTTATGGAAGGCATTTCTTCAGGCGGGCACAGAGGCAAAGCGCAGCTTTGCACAAAATTCTTTGCGAAGCTTTCTTTTAAGAAAGCTTCCCCAGCTCGAAGGCCTTCTTGTTCAGCTCCAGGAACTTGGGGGGCACCATGGCCTCCAGGGAAGCCTGCCAGGCCTCTTCCGGCAGGTCAAAGTAGTGAGACAGCCGGCCCATGAGCACAATATTCACTGCCTTAGAGGAGCCAGCCTGCTCAGCCAGAGCCAGACAGTCCAGCGCATCCACCTTGGCTCCGGTGGCCTTCATCTTCTCCACCAGATTCTCGGGGTACTTGGCGGCCCCGGTAATAACAGGCATGGGATCGATCTGCTGAGTGGAGGTGACGATCTGTCCGTCGGGCTTGAGATACTCCAGCCAACGGGCGGCCTCCAGCAGCTCGAAGGAGACAATAAAGTCCGCCTCGCCCTTGTCAATGACAGGAGAATTTACCTTGTCGCCGTAGCGCACATAGGTAACCACGCTGCCGCCGCGCTGGGACATACCATGGACCTCGGACACCTTGACGTCATATCCCTGCTCCATGAGCAGGTGGCCCAGCAGCTTACTGGCCAGCAGGGAGCCCTGGCCACCCACGCCTACGATCATAATATTCTTGGTTTCCATTGCCTTAACCCTCCTTGCCGGTGCTCTCAAAGGCCCCCACGGGGCACAGCTGCTCGCACACACCGCAGCCCACGCACAGGGTGTTGTCCACCCAGGCCTTGCCCTCCTTGATGGAGATGGCGGGGCAGCCGATCTTCATGCAGCTCTTACAGCCGATACACTTGTCCTTGTTCACCGCCAGAGGCGCGTTGTGCTTGACGTACTTCAAGAGAGCGCAGGGACGGCGGGAGATGATGACAGAGGGCTCCTCAGCAGCCAGTTCCTCCTTCACCGCCTGGTCACAGGCCTTCAGGTCATAGGGGTCCACCACCCGGACGCGGTTGAAGCCCATTGCCTTGCACAGGGACTCCAGATCGATCTTACCGGCGGGGTCGCCCTTGATGTTGTAGCCGGTGGTGGGGTTCTGCTGGTGGCCGGTCATGCCGGTAATGGAGTTGTCCAGGATGATGACAGTAGAATTGGACTGGTTGTAGGCGATGTTGGCCAGACCAGTCATACCAGAGTGCATGAAGGTGGAGTCGCCGATGACGGCCACGGTCTTGCCCTCAGTCTCCTCCCCACGGGCCTTGTTGAAGCCGTGGATGCCAGAGATGGAGCCGCCCATGCACAGGGTCATGTCCATGGCGGACAGGGGAGCCACCGCACCCAGGGTGTAACAGCCAATGTCGCCCAGGACGGTGCACTTATTCTTGTTCAGGGTGTAGAACAGGCCGCGGTGGGGACAGCCGGCGCACATGACAGGGGGACGGGGAGGAATGGCGTCCTCCAGGGTCTTGCCGGTATGTACGGTACCGCCCAGCTTGGCGGCCACCAGGTTCTGGGAGAACTCACCCTCCAGAGGCAGCACGTTCTTGCCCCACACCTTCAGGCCCAGCTTGCGGCAGTGGTCCTCGATGATGGAGTCCAGCTCCTCCACGACCACCAGCTTGTCCACCTTGCTGGCAAAGTCCAGAATCAGCTTCACAGGCAGGGGGTTGACCATGCCCAGTTTGAGCACCGACACGCTGTCTCCAAAGACCTCCTTCACATACTGATAGGAGGTGGAAGAGGTGATCACGCCCATGGAGGTGCCGCCCATCTCTACCCGGTTGAGGTCACAGGTCTCGGCAAACTCGGTGAGCTTGCGGGTGCGCTCCTCCACCACAGGGTGGCGGCGGATGGCGTTGCCCGGCATCATGACGTACTTGGCGATGTTCTTCTCATAGGGCTTCTCCACCTCGGTGCGCTCCCCCAGCTCCACCAGGGACTGAGAGTGGGACACGCGGGTGCACATCTTCAGGATGACCGGGGTATCAAACTCCTCGGAGATCTCATAGGCCCGCTTGGCAAAGGCCAGGGCCTCGGCGGAGTCAGAGGGCTCCAGCATAGGCACCTTGGCGGCAATGGCATAGTGGCGGGAGTCCTGCTCGTTCTGAGAGGAGTGCATGCCCGCATCGTCGGCCACGGCGATGACCATGCCCGCATTCACACCGGTGTAGGAGATGGTGAACAGCGGGTCGGCAGCCACGTTGAGGCCCACGTGCTTCATACCGCAGAAGGAGCGCTTGCCGGCAAGGCAGGCGCCAAAGGCGGTCTCCATGGCTACCTTCTCATTGGGAGCCCACTCACAGTAGATGGCGTCGTACTTGGCGGCCTCTTCGGTGATCTCGGTACTGGGGGTACCGGGGTAGCTGGAGGCCACAGAGCACCCCGCCTCATACAGTCCACGGGCAACAGCCGCGTTGCCCAGCATCAGTTGTTTCATAGTCTTCCCTGCTTTCTTCCTGATTCAGTCTTTTTTGTCCAGGCCTTCCCGGATGATGATGTCCCGTACCACACCGCCTGCGCCGCCTTCCAGCATGGACCGGCGGACCCGGCTGATGGTAGCGCTGCTGGCTCCGGTCTTCTCCAGGATGTCCAGATAGACCAGACCCTGCTGGAGGTAGACGGCCACATCAAAGCGCTGCTCCATAGACTGCAGCTCCGTGGGGGTACAGAGATCCTCAAAAAATTTCCGGCACTCGTCCAGGTCCTTCAACTTCAAAATGGTCTCATACAGGGCCTGGCTGCGCTCTTTACGCTCCGTTTTTGCCATAAGGCTTCTCCTTTCCTCCGGGACGGACGGAAGTTCCCGGCTTTCCAATTATATTAACACATTAAAGCGATTTTGTCAAGGGGTTTTTGAAAAAATTTTTTCTATTTTGACGAAACATTATAAACTCGGCATAACCCCTCGGCACTTTCAAACGAGAACACCAGCGTCCTGTCGGGGAAAAACGCTTCGATTTCGCCGCCGTTTTCGGAGAACTCCGTTCCGTTCTGATAGAGGAAGCCCGCCGCAAGCAGCCTGTGGTCGCAGTAGAACGAGCTTATAATTTCGAGATACTGCCGCATAAAGCTTGTGCTGTCGAGCGGCGCAAAAATCTCGTCGGGGAGGTTTTCTATCTGCACGAAAAGCGCGCCGCCGTTGTACGGGCAGCGGTAGTAGCAGCTGCACTTTTCCGCAGCGCCGACTGATACCATAGCGATGTTGTGACCGTTGTGCAGCTCGTCGAGCATAAACTTGCCCGTCGAAAACTCGGGGCAGGCGCCGAGCGCTTTCTTTGCCCTGCGGGAAGCGGCGTTTGCAAGCTCGGGGATATTCGCTTCTGTATTCGCCCAGCCCCAGAGCCACGTTCCGCTCTGCTCGCTTTCGCTGCCGAGTATTCCTATCGAAAACGCCTTATCGCCGAAGGTTATCGTCCGCTCGCGAATGTCAACGTTCCAGCCGCCGCGCTCTGCAATCAGCGCGCCGAAGGCGTTCTGCCTTGCTATTGCCATACCCGCCGACAGCGAAACGAGGTCGAGAAAGCTCTCGCGGCTAAACTCGGTCGGCGTCATTAAAATGCTTCTGTTTTCCATTGTTTACTCACCTATATTTATATTCTGCCCGAATTTCCGCAGTATGTCGCGGAAAAGCACCTTGTCGATTTTGTAGAGCTTTGATTTGCCTGCGGGGAGGTCGTCGCGGCGCAGTTCAAACTGCATATATACCTCGGAGTAGTCCTCCTCGTAGAAAAAGGTGCAGAGCAGGTAGCGGTTTTTTGTCGCGTAGTAGTTCACGGGATTAAACCCAAGCACCTCGCGCAGGCCGCTGTCAAGCGCGCTTTCGACATCGGCGATTTCCTGCGGCTCAAACTGAACCTTTTTCGTCATAGCAAGGCTTTCCGCGTGCTTTTCTTCCTCGGTTTTTCCGAGCCTGATTTTCTTCTTGAACAAACCGAACATTCCGTTACCTCTTTCTGTATTCCTGCTCGTATTCCGCCGCTGTCATACACCGCGTAAAGCGCTTTGAGTAGTCCAAAACGTTAAGCGAGTCGCAGCCCGATATCATATGCTTCATATGCTCGTTCATCTCGTCGGCGGAGCCGCTGAGCTCAAAGCGAAGCTGCGCGGACTTTGACCCGAACACCGCCACAGCGGTAAGCCCGTGGATATGTACCGCCTTTACGCCGCCCGAGGAAAAGCGCTCCTGCAGCTTCTTTTCCGCGCCGCCGCGCTCAAGCGAACGCCTGACGTGCTTTTTCGTCAGCGTTTCAAAGCTGCACGGGGATATTACACAGCAAATAACCTCGCCGCGGCTAAGCTCCCCGCCAAGCTCCCGCCGAAACATCGCGCACAGGTTTTCCTCCGCGCAGCGAAACTGCTGCATATTCAGCCGCTTCATATCCTCGTCCGCAGCGGGGATAAGGGTGTAGCGGTGGGTAAGCGACCGCGCGTCGAAATGGTACTCCACCGCGACAATTGTAACGCCCATAACGCTGCTTGCGTAAACCGCAGCGTCGCGGCGGTAGTGCTCGCTCATAACGTCCATAAGCATCGCAGGCTCTGCGGGCAGGCGGTAGTCGGGCAGGATTTCCCGCTCGCGGAACGTCGTGCGGCAGAAAACAACGTGCTCCAAATCGGTGACAACGCCGAACGTGTCGCACTCGCGAAGCAGGCTTATCATTTCGGCTTTCAACTCGGCGAATTTCCCATCGGTTTCAAAGTCGCGCAGCGCGCTGTGCGTCTTGAAAATGCAGAACGCCTTTCCGAAGCGGATAACGAAGCGCGTCATATTTTCGGGGTCGAAGTATTTTTCGCGCAGCGCCTTTTCGTGCTTTGCGGAGAGCCTTTCGTAGAGAAAGCTGCGTATGCCGTCCTCGAATGTCGGGCCGAAGTGCAGCCTGCATTTCTCGGGGTCAATCCCATCAATCCCCACGCCCGCAATCCCGTATGCAAGCGCGACAAACTCGCTGTTTCTTAGCAGCGGGGCACTGCGCCCGCTGACGCGGTCGAAGTCGCCGAGGGTATTCAGCATAACTCCGAAGGTGCAGCCGCCGTCGACCTGCTTCTCGCAGGTAATGTCGCTCACGCCGACGACCCATTTGTCCTCGATAAAGTCCTTCAGCGTAGTAAGCCAGCGGTTTTCCGCACCGTTTACGGACCAGCTTATCTTTTCCATCGGAGAAATGCCCCCTTTCAATTCGTTATATAATATATTGTAACATATTTCCTGACGAAAATCAATATAAATATAATGGGTTATGTGCATTGTACACATTGTATAATTTTAGGCACAAAAAATATGCGTATTTGTGAAGTCCGCCAAAGTTGAGTAAAAATATACAAATACTACTTGATTTTTTTTCGTAATGGGGTAAAATAGAATTAGCACTCGAACAGATAGAGTGCTAAAGGCAATTCAAAATAAAACTTTCAGGAGGAACTATATATGACTATCAGACCTTTAGCAGACAGAGTAGTTACAAAGATGGTAGAAGCCGAGGAAACAACCAAGAGCGGCATTATTCTCACAGCGGCAGCGCAGGAGAAGCCCTCTATCGCAGAGGTTGTTGCGGTAGGTCCCGGCGGAATGGTTGACGGCAACGAGGTTAAGATGACCGTAAGCGTCGGCGACAAGGTGCTTATCAGCAAGTACTCGGGCACCGAGGTTAAGGTTGACGGGGTTGAATACTCCATCGTAAGGCTCGGCGATATCCTCGCGGTTGTTGAGGACGGCGCCAAGAAGCCCGCAGCAAAAAAGTGCGCTGCAAAGAAGTAATTACCTATAATAATCGTTTAGGAGGAATATAATTATGGCTAAGGATATCATTTACGGCGAGGAAGCTCGCAAGGCTCTCCAGAAGGGCATTAACACCCTCGCAGACACTGTTAAGATTACGCTCGGTCCGAAGGGCAGAAACGTTGTTCTTGCAAAGAAGTACGGCGCTCCGCTCATCACCAACGACGGCGTAACCATCGCAAAGGAAATCGAGCTTGACGACGCTTTTGAGAATATGGGCGCGGCTCTTGTTAAGGAAGTTGCCACCAAGACAAACGACGCAGCGGGCGACGGCACAACCACAGCAACACTGCTTGCACAGGCTCTTGTTCGCGAGGGAATGAAGAACATCGCGGCAGGCGCAAATCCGATGATTGTAAAGCGCGGTATGCAGAAGGCTGTTGACGCTGCCGTTGCGGAAATCAAGAAGAATGCGAAGAAGGTTGCTGGCTCCGCAGACATTCAGAGAGTTGCTACCGTATCCGCTGACGATGAGTTTGTCGGCAAGCTGATTGCGGAGGCTATGGAGAAGGTTACTGCCGACGGCGTAATCACTCTCGAGGAAAGCAAGACCGCAGAAACCTACTCCGAAGTTGTAGAGGGTATGCAGTTCGACCGCGGCTACATCTCCCCCTATATGGTAACAGATACCGACAAGATGGAAGCTGTTATCAATGACGCATACATTCTCATCACCGACAAGAAGATTTCTTCTATTCAGGATATTCTTCCCCTGCTCGAGCAGATTGTACAGGCAGGCAAGAAGCTTATTATCATTGCTGAGGACGTTGAGGGCGACGCTCTTACGAACCTTATCCTCAACAAGCTTCGCGGCGTATTCACCTGCGTTGCCGTAAAGGCTCCCGGCTTCGGCGACAGACGCAAGGAGATGCTGAAGGATATCGCAATCCTTACCGGCGGTGAGGTTATCACCGAGGAGCTTGGTCTTGACATCAAGGATACGCAGATTGCTCAGCTCGGCCGCGCAAAGCAGGTTAAGGTCACAAAGGAGAACACCATCATCGTTGACGGCGCAGGCAAGACTGCCGACATCAAGGCTCGTGTAAACGAGATTAAGAACGCTATCGAGAACACAACCTCCGAGTTTGACAAGGAGAAGCTTCAGGAGCGCCTTGCAAAGCTCGCAGGCGGCGTAGCCGTTATCAAGGTCGGCGCTGCTACCGAGGTTGAGATGAAGGAGAAGAAGCTCCGTATCGAGGACGCTCTCGCAGCAACAAAGGCAGCTGTCGAGGAGGGTATCGTAGCAGGCGGCGGAACCGCTCTTATCAACGCAATGCCCGCTGTAAAGGCTGTAAGCGAAACGCTTTCGGGCGACGAAAAGACAGGCGCACAGATTGTTCTTCGCGCACTCGAGGAGCCTGTTCGTCAGATTGCGCTTAACGCAGGTCTTGAGGGCAGCGTAATCATCGACGCTATCAACCGCAAGAACACTGTTGGCTACGGCTTCGACGCATACACCGAAACCTACGGCGATATGATAAAGAATGGCATAGTTGACCCCGCAAAGGTAACCCGCTCCGCTCTTCAGAACGCAGCTTCCATTGCAGCAATGGTGCTCACAACCGAGAGCCTTGTTGCCGACAAGCCCGAGCCTGCCGCTCCCGCTCCCGCAATGCCCGCAGACGGTATGGGCGGTATGTACTAATTGTACTAATCCCACAAAAACAAATAGCTTTTCCCGCCGAGCAGAAATGCCCGGCGGGATTTTTGCGTTTTGTAATAAGGAATGTTTAGCAAAACTGCGGCAGGCGCATAAAATACAGTAAAGGCGGGAGGGATTTTATGAACAGACGAATTCTCTTTATCGGCGGGGATAAGCGAATGCTTTACGCGCGGGACATTCTCGGAAAGCGCTTTTGCTGCGATACGCTCGGGCTTTCCGAGGAGAATGCGCCGCCTGTCGGCAGATACGGCTGCGTAATACTTCCGTTTCCCGCGAGCCGCGACGGGCAGACGATAAACGCGCCGCTGTCGGAAAAGCCGCTGCCGCTTTCAGCAGTCGGTGAATACACGGCGGAGGGCGCTGTTGTTTTTTCGGGAGGAATTCCCGAGGAGCTTTCCCGCTGCGGAGCGCGGCTTTATGACTATTCCGCGGACGAAACGCTGACGCTTCAGAATGCAATGCTTACCGCCGAGGCTGCCGCGGCGCTTTTGTCGCAAAGCACGGACGGCGCGGTGTTCGGCTCGTCGGTGCTGATAACGGGCTACGGCAGGGTCGCGCGGTATACCGCAAAGGTGCTTTCGGCGCTAGGCGCAGCGGTCACGGTGCTTGCGCGAAAAGAGGAGCAGCGAGCGCTTGCGCGGCTCGATTTTCACAAGGCGGCGGACTTTTCCGCGGCAGGGGAGCTGATTTCCTCGGCGGATTACGTCGTAAACACGGTGCCTGCGCGGGCGCTTTCGGAGCAATGCCTTGCACAGATGAAGCACGGTGCGGTGTATATGGAGCTTGCTACGTTTCCCGCCGAGCCGACAAAATCGCTCTGCGAACGTTTCGGCGCTTTGTACATTCACGCGGCGGGTCTGCCGGGGAGGTATTCTCCAAAAAAAGCGGGGGAGCTAATTGCGCAGGCTATTCTGCGGGCTTTTGAGCAAGGCGCTGCCGCATTCGACGATTGATTAAAGGACAGAGAGGGCATACTATGTACGATATTTCGAGGCTCTCGGGACTTCGGGTGGGATTTGCGATGTGCGGGTCGTTCTGTACGTTTGACAGGGCGTTTGCACAGTTAGAGGAGCTTTCGCGGCTCGGCTGCGAGCTTATCCCGATTATGTCCCTAAACGCCTATTCGCTTGATACGCGGTTCGGTACTGCTCAGAGCCACGCCGCGCGGATGTTTGAAATCACAGGAAAAACGGTGCTTCACGACATAATATCCACCGAGCCGATAGGTCCGAAGAAGCTTTGCGACGTGATGGTGGTTGCGCCCTGCACGGGAAACACGCTTGCGAAGCTCACGCTCGGAATAGTTGACACACCCGTATGTATGGCGGTAAAGAGCCACCTGCGCAACCAGCGCCCCGTTGTTATCGCCGTATCGACAAACGACGCGCTGTCGGGCGCGGCGAAAAATATCGGAACTCTGAGGAACTACAAGAACTTCTACTTTGTTCCGATGCTTCAGGACGACTGCGAGAAAAAACCGTTTTCAATGATAGCGGATTTCACGCGGCTTCCGCAGACGATACTTGAAGCGCTCGACGGCAGGCAGATTCAGCCTATCTATATCTGAACACAAAGAGAACCCGCTCCCTTTTTGCAGGGAGCGGGCTAATCTATTCAATGTTGCGCAGGTCGTCGGTGTCGAGGTAGTCGGCGCGGTATTGCTTTTTCAGCAGCTCGCGGGGGATATAGTCGTTGTATTTTCCGCTTATCTCGCAGTTGTCGGGGATAGTGAAATTCTCGCGGTCGGCGCCGTTTTTGCGGATATCGTCAATTGAGCTTTTCAGAGCGCTTATTCCGCGCACCGTCTTTACCTCAATGCACACGGGAATATACCGCGACAGCCACACGTCTGCGGTAAATCCTCGCTCGCGCAGCGCGTAAACCAGCGCCATTGTGCCGCGCGTCCCGATAAACGGAAAAACTGCGTAGCTTGTGGGGCTAAGCTGAAGCACAATGCGCTCGCTTTGTTCGCAGACGGCGGGAGAATTTTCGCTGCCAAAACAGCACAGCGCGTTTTTCGCCGCCGTGCCGGCAGCGCCGCCCGACGCGGCATTTCTGCACATCATACGGATTTCCGAAAGGCGCTTTTTCGCCGCCGCGTCAAGGAAGCCGTATTCCTCGTCGCTTTGCAGAACCTCGAGGATTTTCTTCATCACTTTTGTGTGAACATATTCGTTTCCGGTATCCGTCCACATATTCGCGGAAATGCCCTCGATTTTCTTTACATAGATACGCAGCGCCTTGTTGTCAAGCTCGACAACCTCCCACGCCTGACCCGCCAGCGCAAACTGACTTTTCGGCGGAAACGGGTTTTGAACCGTGCCGATTTCCTCGGAGTTAAAGCGCACGGAGTATTCCTTCGGCACGGAAAAAACCGCGAGGAATTCGTAGTTGCTGACAGCCGCCTCGCCCTTTTCGCCTATCATAATCCCGCCGTCCTCCGCGCGTTCAAGCTGCCCGTTTTCGAGCATATAGCGCAGTAGCATAAGGTAGTCGTCCTTGCTTATATTGCGGAAAACGCCCAGCGTCAGCACCTGCCGCGCAAGCTCCTTCGGCTGAACCGAGCCGCTCGCCGCGAGAATCGACATCGTCTGATGATACAGCAGGCTGTACGGCAGCTTCGGCAGATACATCGGCTCAATCCACCGCTCGCGGGTGTAGAGCAGTATCATAGCCGTGCACATAACAAAGTCCCAGTTGATTTCCTTGTAAAAGTCGTTAGGCGGCAGGCTAGTGTCCCAGCGGAACGCAAACCGCATTTCCGCCGCGCCCCCGCGCCGCCCCGTTCGCCCTAGCCGCTGAACCAGCCCCGAAACCGTCAGCGGACAGCCCGTCTGAACGATGCGCTCAAGGCAGCCGAGGTCGATTCCAAGCTCCAGCGTGACGGTTGCTCCCGTGCAGACGGGAAGCTCGCCCGACTTCATACGCTGCTCGGCGAACTCGCGCAGGGCGGGGGAGATGTTCGCGTGGTGAACGAGGTAGCAGTCGTTGCCGTGGTTCTTTACGCTTAAGCGCTTCATATGCGCGATGTTCGTTTCGACCTCGCCCTTGCTGTTGGAGAAAAGAATGCAGCGCTTTCCGTGCGTGCTTTCGTAGAGGTAGTTGTAGTAGTTTTCGAGTAGCCCCGTGCTGTCGGAGTTCGGTATTTTTTCCTTAATCGGGAAATAGCGCACCTGAAGCCGAATTGTTCGGCTCTTTTCCTCTGTTTTGGGGGTAATGCACTCCCTGCCGCTGCCCATATTGAGCCATTCCTCGGCGTTTTTTGTGTCGCCAAGCGTTGCAGACAGCCCTATTCTTCGCGGGCTGAAGCCGATAAGCCGTGTCAGCCTCTCCAGCAGGCACAGAAGCTGCAATCCGCGGTCGTTGTCCATAAAGTAATGAACCTCGTCTATAATGACAAAGCGCAGGTCGGAAAACAGCCTGTACGCGTTCGAGCTGTTGTGCATAAGCAGGCTTTCAAGGCTCTCAGGCGTAGTCTGCATAATCCCGCGCGGCTTTTTCACAAGCCGCTTTTTCGCTGAGGGAGAGGCGTCGCCGTGCCATTTCGTAACGGGAATATCCGACTCCTCAAGCAGCTCGTCCAGCCGCAGAAACTGGTCGTTTATCAGCGCCTTGAGCGGCGAAAGGTACAGCACGCCGACGCTCGCAGAGGGGTTTTCCCACAGCTGCGTAAGCACGGGTAAAAAAGCAGCCTCGGTTTTTCCGCTCGCCGTTCCCGAGGACAGCAGAAGGTTCTCGTCGGTGTCGAAAATAACCTCTGCCGCCGCAATCTGAACGCTGCGAAGCTCCTCCCACTTGTGGCGGTATATGTAGTCCTGTATAAACGGCGCAAAGCGGTAGAAAACATTTCCGCTCACAAAAATCCCCCTCTGTTCTTTGATTTTTCAAGCGCCGGCGGTCAAAGCAATTCAATGACCCGCTCGGCAAGCAGTTCGGGGGAATATTCCCCGTCGATTAAAAAATAGTGGCAGCCGTGCTTTTTGCACTCCGCAAGATTTTTCGCGTTGTCCGAGATAAGCTCCTCGGGATTAAGCCAACCGTCGTCAAGCCGCTGTTCGATTGCGTTCGCGTTTTCGCGTATGTCCGCAAAACGCCCGCGGATATACTTTTCGCTCATAATAAGCCACACCGCGCGGATATCCCGAAGATATTCCTCCGAAAAATCCTCCCGCCAGCTTTGCGGGATATAGCAGCCCTCGATAATAAGGTTCTGCCTGTTTTCCGCGGCGGTTTTTACTATCTCCTTTTCTATGCACCAAAGGTAGGGGAGAAGCTCCTCGTCGTCAGCCGGCGTCAGCGCGGTCTGCCCGCTTCGGATAAGCCCCATTTTCAGGTGGTCTGCGGAGAGATACGGGAAGCCAAGCCGCTCCATAAGCCGCTGCGAAACCAGCGTTTTGCCCGTGTGCGAGCTGCCCGAAATAAGTATTATCATTGCAATCGTCCTTTGCGCAAACTCACAGCTTATATTGCATAAAGTTTTCGTTTTTCGTAAAGCCAAAGTCGCTGTACAGCAGCACTCCCATATCCGACGCGGTTATCTGAACCGTGCCGCAGCCCTGCTTTCTCGCCTCGTCAACAACCCGCCCTAAAAGCTCCTTTGCGATACCGCGCCTGCGGTAAGCCTTGTCCGTAAACATACTCGAAAGCAGTCCGATTTTCCCGCTCGGGCAGCCGAAATACGGCGGCTTTTCGACAACCGACAAGCCGCTTGTCCCGACGATTTTCCCGCCGTCAACAGCAAGCCACGAAACAAACGTGCCGTCCGCCATATGCCGCTGATAGTAGTCCCGAAGCGCGGGCGACAGGTCAGCGTCCTCTGCTGCGCCCTCCTCGCGAAGCTGCGCTATCCGCATTGATATGAACACATCAAGGTCGCTTGCGGTAAGCCTTCTGTACGAAATCATCCCTGCCGCCCCCTTTACAGGTCAAAATCCTCAAACTCGTCGCTGCCGTTATCCTCCGGCGCGCCCTCCGCGGGTGTAAAGCTTTCGTCGCCCATAAGCTGCGCTATCGTCTTGTCGGGATTCTGCAAAGCGATGTTAAGAAGCTCGATAAAGTCGCGTATCATCTCGCGCGGGGTGATATTTGTCGCCGCGCCGACGCGCCCAAGCTCCGCCTTTATAAACGCAATTCTGTCCTCAAGCGTAATGCGGCATTCGTAGTCGTACAGCCCCGCGTGAATTTCCGCAAGCTTTTCCGTCAGCACGACAAGCTCCTCGTTCGTCAGCGGGAGTATTTTTATGATGGGAGCGAGCATATCGTGAACGTCGTCGGTTGCGAACCGCCCGCGCTCAAGACGGCTGCGCAGCGCCTCGTAGCTGAACACGCCGCGGCGGCTGTCCTCAATGCACTGCGGAGTGCCGCCCATAATTATGCCGAGGTGCGAAGCCTTGCCCTGCATAACGTCGTTGTACATCATCAGAATTTTTTCGTAGTTGTACTGCCGCGTTATGCTGTTCGGTATTTTCATTATGTTTACAAGCTCGTCTATCATCAGCACAAGTCCCTTGTAGCCCGCGCTTACGAGAAAGGCGGTCAGCAGCTTGATGTAGTCGTACCAGTTGTCGTCTGTTATCAGCACGTTTACGCCGAGGTCCTGCTTCGCTTCTGTTTTGGTGGAGTATTCTCCGCGAAGCCAGCGCACAACATTTCCAAGCTTCTCGTCGTTTCCGTCGCGGAACGCACGATAGTACGCGTTTATAACTGTCGCAAAGTCAAAGCCGTGTACCATATCCTCCAGCGAGCCGATTTTCGAGTAGATTTTCCTCTCGACAGCCGCGTCAAAGAACGGGTCGTTCGGCGCGGTTCCCTCCTCGACAACCTCGGTGCGGACGCTGTTTATCCACTTTTCGAGGATAAGCGGAAGCGCGCCGCCGTCGGGCTTCGCCTTAACGGAGAGGTTGCGCATAAGCTCGCGGTAGGTCGCAAGCCCCTGCCCCTTTGTGCCCATAAGCCTGCGCTCGGGGGAGAGGTCGGCGTCAGCTGCAACAAAGCCCCTGTCCATAACGTTCTGTCGCATTGTCTGAAGCAGGAAGCTTTTGCCGCTGCCGTATTTTCCGACGATAAAGCGGAAGAACGCGCCGCCCTGCTCTGCGATTTCCACGTCGTGAAGCAGCGCGTTGATTTCTGCGGTGCGCCCGACAGCGATGTATCCAAGCCCCGTGCGCGGAACGACGCCGCCCTTAAGCGCGTTGATTATTCCCGAAGCAATTCTCTTAGGTACCTGCATAACAGAAGCCCCTTCCTTTTGAGCATATAATGTTGAGATAAGTTTATAATAAACGCTTGCGTTTCGAGGACATTGAGATAAGTGTATTATAACATAATTATCGGGAGTATTCAAGGGCTGACTGCCGAAAAACACCCACTTAAGTTTGCAAACCAAAAAAATTTGAAAAACCCCTTGACAAAAGCGGAGAATAGTGTTATAATAATTAAGCGTTGAATGTGCGGGTGTAGTTCAATGGTAGAATTCCAGCCTTCCAAGCTGGCCGCGTGGGTTCGATTCCCATCACCCGCTCCAAGCGCTTTGCGCTTTTTTATGGCAGTAT
>SFHN01000212.1 GCA_004555635.1 [Eubacterium] saphenum | reverse complement strand
GAAGGCTGCGCGCCCGCCGTCTTGCGATTAAAGGTCCAGGCAGAACCAAACTCGAAGGGCGCATTTTCACCTTCGGTCAGCAAGGTGCTGATAATCTCATAGAACTGCTGCTCACGATTGTAGTCAACCTTGCCCACTGTCGCGGCCAGCGATTTTTCAACCGCAGGGGAAGCCATCAGCGGATAAAACGTGGTTTGACTTGCGCCGCTTTCCACCACGCGCTCAATGTCGGAAATCAAAATATCCGGGGTCTGAGCAGGGAAATTAAAGATCATATCGGCGTTCATGGATACGAAATGGGGGCTGGCGTATTTAATGCGCTCAATGATTTCCGCGCCGCTAAGCGCCGCCTTGTAATACACCGCGTCCATACTTTCGCGCAGCTTTTTCAGCAGCAGCGCGGTGACATATGTCTTTCCGACGTCCGTTCCCGTGCCGGTTACAAATATTCCGCGGTTCACGACAGCTTCACCTCAAATCCGAGTTTCTCCGCAAGCGCTCTGTCGTCGGCAATGGTTATGCCTGACGTTGTGAGCATATCACCTGTGATTGCCGCGTTAGCCCCGCTTCTGAAAATGCGCTCGCCCTTGTCGTGGAAAAGCCCCCTGCCGCCCGCAAGCCGAATTTTGGCGCTAGGCAGTATAAAGCGCCATATCGCCGCGACACGGCATACGTCGTCCTCCGAAAGCGGCGTTGACTCGCCGAGCGGAGTTCCCTTTATCGGGTTTAGCACGTTAAGCGGAACGGACTTTATTCCCAGAGCGCGAAGCTCCAGCGCCATATCAACCCTGTCCTCCCAAGTTTCGCCAAGCCCCATTATTCCGCCGCTGCAAACCTCCAGTCCCGCTTTCTGCGCAGACCTTATCGTATCGAGCTTTTCGTCGTAGGTGTGCGTTGTGCAGACAGCGGGGAAAAATCTGCGCGAGGTTTCAAGGTTGTTGTGGTAACGCGTAACACCCGCCGCCTTTAGCTTCACAAAATCCTTATACCCGAGAAGCCCGTGCGACGCGCACAGCGATATAGAGCTTTTGCTGCTTACTTCGTAGTAGCTTTCACATATTTTGTCAATCTCCGAAGCGGTCAGCCGCTTTCCCGAAGTAACCACCGAAAAGCGCCCAACTCCGCGCTGCTCATTGTACTGCGCGCCTTTGAGCAGCTCGCGCGTATCCATCAGTGGGTATTCCTCGCAGGAGCCGCAGTAGTGCGCAGACTGCGCGCAGTAGCGGCAGTTTTCGCTGCACCGTCCGCTTTTCCCGTTGATTATCGAGCACATATCAAAGCTGTTTGAGCAAAATTGCTCTCGGATTTCGTCGGCGGCTTTGCAAAGCGGCTCAAGCGGCGCTTCGGAAAGCGATATCGCTTCCTCCCGGCTTATCGCATATCCGCTCTTTACTTTTTCGGCAAGCGCCGAAAGATTATCTGTTGTCATTGTTTATGTACCTCTGCCTGATTTTTTCGGTGCGCTTTCCGATGAACGCCGCAAGGCAGCACAGCGCCAAATCTCCCGGCATATCAATCGGGAAGCAGTCGAGGAAGATAAGCCAGAGCGTTGTTTTCTCGCCGAGGTAAAGCGTTGCCATAAAGTATTCGTAGGTAAGTCCGATTGCGTAGGTAACGACAAATCCGCCGAGCGCGGCAAGCAGGTATTTCCAAAACTTGTCGGCATTCAGCTTTCGGCAGATAAAGCCTGTCACAAAGCTTGCAAGGATAAACGCGGCGAGATATCCGAAACTCGGGCGAAGAACGTATGCGATACCGCCGCCCGCCGCAAAAATCGGAACGCCCGCAAGCCCCAACAGCACATACACCGCGATAGAAGCGGCGCCAAGCTTAGGTCCCAAGAATATCCCCGACAGAATTACAAACAGGAACTGAAGCGTAAAATAGTCGAGGTGCGGCAGGGATATCTGAATAAACGCGCCCACAGCCGTAAGCGCCGCAAACAGCGCGCAGATCACAAGATTCAGTACGCTGATTCTTTTTTTGGTTAATGTATTTTCCATTTTATTTACTCCTGACAATTGAAATTTCGCCAGATTTCAGTGTTTCGGTGCCGTTTTGGGTTTTAACGACAAGGCTTCCGCTGTCGTCAATGCCGCAGGCGAGCGCGGTGATTTTCTCGCCGTTTCGGATAAAGGAAACGGTTTCTCCGAGTATCGCGGAGCGGCTTTTGTAGATGTCAAGCAGGGTGCGGCTGTCCGCAGAATCGGTGTAGCCGATAATCCGCCGTATTATCCCCGCGGCGAGAGAATTGCGCGTTGCGGAGCATTTTAGCGAGCCTGCCGTGTACGCGATTTCGGGCGGAAACTCCGTCGTCGTTACGTTAAGCCCCACGCCGACAATCACCGCCTCAGCCATACCGCTTTCGATGTCGCTTATCGCCTCGGTGAGAATGCCGCACACTTTTTTTCCGTATACAAGAATGTCGTTTACCCACTTGATTTGCGGCTTACAGTCGGTAAGCTCCTCAATCGTGTCCGCAAGCGCAACAGCGGCGGCGACAGTGGTAAGCGTGCAGTCGGAAAGCGGCTTTTCGGGGCGCAGGACAACGCTCATATAAAGCCCTGTTTCCGCAGGGGAATAGAAGCTGTGGCCGTGCCTTCCGCGTCCGCTTGTCTGCGCGTCGGCGGCAAGTACCGTCCCGTGCGGCGCTCCCAGCATAGCTAGGCGCTTCGCCTCGCTGTTGGTTGAGTCAATGCTCTTGTACACCTTTATCGGAAGTGCCTTGTACTCCTCCGGCAGCAGAAGGCGTATACCCTCCTCGGACAGCACATCGCTTTCGTCCGCAAGAATATAGCCCCTGTTCGGCATTGAGGAAATCTTGTAGCCCTCGTCGCGTAGCGCCTTCACAGCCTTGCTTACCGCCGCCCTTGTCACTCCGAGTGTATCCGCAAGCTCCTGCCCCGAAACCGTTTTTCCCCTGTTCTGCTCGAGAAAAACCGCCGCGTCACTTTTTACCGACATATTTCGCCCTCCGTTTTTGTCTGGTTAACCGAATAATATTATACGCCATACAAGATTAATTGTCAACCGATTTTCAAAGAAAAGTTGACAATAAAATAATTTGCC
>SFHN01000211.1 GCA_004555635.1 [Eubacterium] saphenum | reverse complement strand
GGTATAATCAGTCTGCCGCTTGGGCTGTGGTATACCGTTAGAAACTATATCAGATTTCAGCAGCCAATCGGCTATGTTCCCGTCGTTGGCAAGGATTCGCCGCTGTACACGGGCGACCATTCGTTGTTTCAGCGTTTCCTGTTCCCCGATATAAAGGCGCTGTTTGACTCTCCGTATGTAAATCTCCTTGAGGACTGCAATATGTTTGAATACGCCGTAAAATCATCCTGCTTCGGAGAGTTCAGCTACAACGTGCCGCCGTTTATTGCGATACTGCTTGAATGGGCGGCGGTTGTGATTGCCGTATGCGTTGTCGCGGCGGTTGTCGGGATAATCGTTCACGAAGCAAGAGCAAACCGCAACGGCAGAAAACACGATGTATCAATGCTTCTGACAATCACGGCTTGCGGACTATTCTGCGCTTCTCTTATGCTGTTCTATCTGCGTTATCCCTACACTTGCAGTATGGATTACAGGTATATGCTGTTCCTCGCCGCGCCCGGCGCGATTGTTCTCGCGAGATACTGCGAGCTTTGCAGGGCAAACTGGTTCAGGACGGCGGTTAAGGCGGCGCTTGGCGTTTATGCCTGCGCATCCTGCATAATGTTCATTTGGATTCTGTGATTTTCGGGGTATATAACCTCACAAAAAAACGCCGAGCTTCCGCCACAAAAGGCGGATTACTCGGCGGGTCAGAATAACTGCAAAATTTGCGGCGCCCCGAAAGGCGCCGTTTCGTTTTTTGTGATTATCCGCACCAAAAGAACGTTCAAACTGCAAGCGTTATTTGTGCGGAAGGCTGTCCCGCTGCGGGCTTTGCGGATTTTCAGAGCAGCCGCTGCAATGCCCGCAGCAGCCGCTGCATTTTCCGTGCTTCTTCTTCCGCCGCGCAAATAGTGCGCAGGAAGCGGGCACGGCAATCAGCGCCGCAATAACGATTATGTCACCAAGCGTCATTTTTCCTCCTCAGATAAACAGCGAACCTATCTGATACACCGCGAGCGCGGCGACGTATGCAAACAGCGTTTCATAGCACACCGAGAAAACCGCGCGGCGCAGCCCAAGCTCGCGCTTCATTGCTGCAAACGCCGCAACGCACGGCATATAAAGCAGCGTGAACGTAAGGAACGAGAACGCGGACAGCGGCGTAAAAATACGCGCAAGTGCGGCGTAAAGCGCCGTGTCGGTTGCCGAAGCGGTGAGCACGGTAAGCGTGCTGACAACGCTCTCCTTTGCGGTTATGCCGGTAATGAGCGCGGTAGACGCTCTCCAATCGCCAAAGCCAAGCGGCGCAAAAACCGGCGCAATCACCGAGCCGATTGACGCTAAAATGCTGTCGGCGCTGTCGGACACGGGGTTAAGCCCCCAGTCGAAGCTTTGCAGCAGCCAAATTACAACGCTCGCCACGAAAATTACGGTAAACGCCTTTACTATGAAGTCCTTTGCCTTTTCCCACATAAGCATAAAAACGCTTCGCGCGGACGGGATACGATACGCGGGCAGCTCCATAACAAACGGCACAGGCTCGCCCTTCATCATCGTATTTTTCATCAGCAGACCCGTTATTATCGCGGCGGCAATTCCCATAACATACAGCGATATCATTACAAGCGGCGCTGATTTCGCAAAAAACGCCGCTGTAATCATCGTGTAAATCGGAAGCTTTGCGCCGCAGCTCATAAACGGGGTTATCAAAATCGTCAGCCGCCTGTCGCGCTCGCCCGAAAGGGTTCTTGCGGACATTATCGCAGGTACGCTGCACCCGAAGCCGATAAGCATAGGCACAAAGCTTCTGCCCGAAAGCCCGAGCTTGCGCAGCAGCTTATCCATAACAAACGCAACGCGCGCCATATACCCGCTGTCCTCAAGCATCGAGAGGAAGAAGAACAGCAGCAGTATTATCGGCAGGAACGAAAGCACGCTGCCGACGCCTGCGCAAACGCCGTCCGTCACGAGCGAAACCACCCACGGGCTTACGTTCATTCCCGAAAGCCAGTTGCCGAGCGCCTGCGATCCGAGGTCGATAAGCTTTTCGAGAAGCTCCTGAAGCGGCGCGCCGATAACCGAGAACGTAAGCCAGAAAATCAAGAGCATTATGCCGATGAATATCGGTATTCCGAAGATTCTGTGGGTAAGCACGCGGTCGATTTTCTCGCTTCTAAGCTGCTCGCGCGACTCGCTGTGCTTCGTGACGCAAAGCGCGCTTACGCCCTCGATAAAGCTGTACCGCATATCGGCAAGCGCAGCCTCCCTGTCGGTGCCGAGCGACTGCTCCATATCCTCTACGATACAGCCGATAATAACGCGCTCGTTGTCGGTAAGCTCAAGCCGCTCGGTCATCGGGACGTCGCCCTCAACAAGCTTTGTCGCGGCAAATCTCACGGGAATATGCTGATGACAGGCGCTGTGCTCGATGATGTGCTTTATCGAATGCAGTGCTTTATGTACCTCGCCGCCACAGAAGTCAAGCCTGTTGTAATGCTTTCCCTCGACCACCGCGCGAACCTGCTCCACAAGGTAGCTTATGCCCTCTTTTTTCGCGGCGGAAATCGGGACGACGGGCATTTTCAAAAGCTCGGAAAGCTTTTCGGTGTCGATGTTGTTTCCGCTCGCGCGAACCTCGTCCATCATATTCAGCGCAAGCACCATCGGAATATCAAGCTCGGTAAGCTGAAGCGTCAGGTAAAGATTGCGCTCTAAGTTCGTCGCGTCTATGATATTTATGATTGCGTCGGGTCTTTCGTTTACGAGAAAATCCCGCGTAACCACTTCCTCCGAGGTGTACGGAGAAAGCGAGTAAATTCCCGGCAGGTCAACAAGCTCCGCCTCGCGGTATGATTTTATTGCGCCGCGCTTTTGCTCGACGGTGACGCCGGGGAAGTTTCCGACGTGCTGATTGCTGCCCGTAAGGCAGTTGAAAAGCGTTGTCTTTCCGCAGTTTTGATTTCCCGCAAGGGCAATTGTTATCGCCATTTCTTATCCCTCTATTTCGCACATATCAATTTTTGCTGCGTCTTCAAGACGGATTGTCAGCACATATCCGCGAAGAAAAAGCTCAATCGGGTCGCCC
>SFHN01000210.1 GCA_004555635.1 [Eubacterium] saphenum | reverse complement strand
CTATAACAGCAACGAAAGCCTGCGAATGCTCTCCGCGCAGTATGCAAAAAGCCTTGACGAAACCGTGAAAGCGGAGCGTATGAAGATTGACCTTGTGACAAACGTTTCTCACGACCTGAAAACGCCGCTCACTTCGATAATCAGCTATGTTGAGCTTTTGTCAAAGGAGGAGCTTACCGCAGCGGCTTCGGATTATGTGAAAATTCTCAAGGCGAAGTCCGAGCGCCTGAAAAACATCGTGTCCGATGTCTTTGAGCTTGCAAAAACGACAAGCGGCGAGATTGAAATTCAGCACGAGGAGCTTGACCTTACAAAGCTTTGCTGGCAGACCCTCGGCGAGATGGAGGACAAAATTGCGAAGTCGGGCTTTGATGTTAAGCCGGCGCTTTGCGACCCGCCCGTTACAATTCTCTCCGACGGAAAGCGCGTCTACCGCATAATACAAAATCTGCTTGACAACGCGCTGAAATATTCACTCGCCGGCACGCGGATTTACTTCCTGCTTGAAAAGAACGACGATTCCGCCGCAATCACGATAAAGAACATCTCCGCCTATGAGATGGATTTTACTGCGGAGGATATTATGGAGCGCTTTACGCGCGGCGACAAGAGCCGCACAACGGAAGGCTCGGGACTTGGGCTGTCGATAGCGCAGGGCTTCGCAATGGCTTGCGGCGGAAAGCTTGAAATCCAAATCGACGGCGATATGTTCAAGGCAATCGTCACCTTCCCGATTTATAAAAAGACGGCGACCCACATTGTTGAGCCGATAACGGTTCCGGAGGATATCGCCGATGAATAAACGACGCTTTTTCTCCGACAGAACAGACCTGTTTTTGTTTCGGGAAAGCTCGCTGATGATAGTTGCGGCAGTAGTATCCCTGCTGCTGCAAGTCATCTCATTTCTCACCACTCTTAACGGTGCCAAGGCGTATTTTGAGTCAGTATCAGCCGTGGCGCCGTTATTTTTTGCGCTTGCCGTGCAGGCGGTGGTGTATTTTCTCGAAAACGGAATACGCAGAAAGGTCACTTTCCTAAAAATTATCGCGCTTACTCTTGCGATTTTCTGTTCATCATACTTCTCCTTTATCGGAATTTACTCAAATATCAACCCGCCCGAGCGCTATCTCGCAAAAACCTATGCTTCTTATCAAAGCGCTCTGTCAGGCCGCTTGGACGAGCTTGCATACAGCGAAAAAAGCTCCGCCTATGCCAATGTAAACCGCGCAGTTAACGCTATCTCGCTCGAATACACCGAAAACGCGCAGGAGCTTAATCGGCTCACTGCTTTGTCGGAGGAAATCGACGCCGCCCGCGCTGAAGCTTCGACGGGACTAAGCGCGCCGCGCCGCTATGATTATTACTACTACGAGGACTACGCCGCTGCCTACGCAGCGTATGTCGCGTCGCTTTCGCAGAGCGGCGCGGAGGAGCAGCGTTGGAAAATAAACGCATTGCTTGAAAAGTACGGAGTTTCGGACAGCGCGGAGCTAAGCGAAAGACTTGCCCGCGCTAAATCAAAGGAATCGCTTATTGAGCGCACGCTCGGAGCGGAGGGTGATGAGGTTTACAGCGCGCTCGGCTCGGCTTCCGAGCGAATAATGTCGGGCGAGGACGGTGCGTTTACCGAGCGTGTTTTCGCGCTGTACCGCGAGCTGTCAGGAGAGAGCCTTCGCGCTCCCGATATTTCGTCCGAAGAAGCGCCGCAGCTTGTTCTGCCCGAGTTTTCCGAGCTTTCCGTCGGTAAAAACGCCGCAGAGCTTCGCGAGGAGCTTTCGGCATATGTCGCAGCCGCCTGCGATACCGTAAACAGCTTCGGCGGCAGCGTAACCCCTGATGACTACACGTTTGAAAACGTCTATACGCTTCCGATTTACGCGCTGAAAACCGATTTCGGAACCGACGCCGCCGTGTCGCTTGCTCTTGCGGTTTTGGTGGACGTGCTTTCGCTGCTTTTCGCAATGATTTTCGTCCGCGACAAGAGCATTCTTTTCGCTCGCGATACTTCTTCCGCCGCTTCGATGCGCACAGAGCTTTTTGAGCAGAATGTGCTGACAGCCGTCAGAATGGACAGCGGCAGCCTTTCCGCCGAGTGGACAGAGGAAGAGGTTGCAGAAAGCTTGTGCGATTTTGTGGGAAAATTCGCTACCGAAGACAGCGCAGCCCAGCGCGGCTATTCGCTTATTGCAGAGCGAAACGCGCTTTCCTCTCACGAGATGCTGACTGCGTTTTTGTGCCAGTTTGGAATGGCGAAAACTATTTCCGCAGAGGAAAGCCAAACGCTTACAAACGGCGTTGTCTGCACACCCTGCGTGCTGCTTAAAACAAAGTTCCTGCTGTGGATAAGCGAGAATTTCGGTGGCGTGGAAAAGAAAAGGGAGGTGGCGCGGTGATTAGCCTTGTACTTTGCGGCGGCGCAGTTGTGGTGCTTGTCTGCGCGCTGCTGAAAAGCATATCG
The DNA here is from genome assembly GCA_004555635.1 of [Eubacterium] saphenum. Classification (GTDB taxonomy): domain Bacteria; phylum Bacillota; class Clostridia; order Oscillospirales; family Ruminococcaceae; genus CAG-115. Next base: position 614 of record SFHN01000210.1, on the reverse strand, counting down.
CGGCAAACGCGCGTTCTTGTCTGCTGGAGCGCGGCGGCGATTTGCCTTTGCGTGTGCGCGGTGCTGTTTTTCGCGTGCTCGGACGGGCTTTCCATAGACGCCGCTCAGGTTGTTCCCGCGGTTGTCGGCTTAACGCTGTTAGCGGCGCTGACCGTTGGGCTTGAGTTACTGTCACCCTTTCGAAGAAGCCGAGCAAAGCAGCCCGCAGAGCGCGACGCCGAAGCGGAGGAGCGTGCGCTGAACATAGTTTTGGCGCTTACAGGCTCTGCCTTGTCGGTTTTTGCGGCAGTAGGCGAGCTTGCCGATAACCCGCTGCTGACGGGTCTTTCGATTGTCGTTTCCTCTGCGATAAGCATACGGCAGACGTGGCTTTTCCTGCGACTTTCGGGAAAGCGCCGCGACGACGAAAACCGTGCAGCCTATAAGCGCAGCGCGCTTATGAAGCGGCTTAAGACGCGCAAAAGCAGACTTTGACATTTTCGAAGTGTTACATCGATTTCAATATCAAAAAACAGAATTAAACTGATTTTTCCGCATAACAATACGGATATGCGCAGCCGAGTGAATTTGGCTGCGCATATATTTTTGGTATTTTCAATAAAAATACTGTAAAA
>SFHN01000209.1 GCA_004555635.1 [Eubacterium] saphenum | reverse complement strand
CATTCCGCCGCTTTTGTCAATAGCAAAACGCAAAAATCACTCGATATTCTGAACCTGCTCGCGGATTTTTTCTATCTCGCTTTTCTGGTCAACGACAAGCCGCGTTACCTCGATGTCCTGAACCTTGGAGCCTATCGTGTTGGTTTCGCGGTTCATCTCCTGAACAAGGAAGTCCAGCTTCCGTCCGACAGGCTCGCCGCTTTCAAGCATTGTCCTGAACTGCGCGATATGGCTGCGCAGGCGCACGGTTTCCTCGTCAACGGCGGTTTTCTCGGAGAATATCCCCGCCTCAAGAAGAATACGCCCCTCGTCAAAGCCCTTTCCGTCAAGCACCTCGGTCATTCGCGCGTAAAGGCGCTTTCTGTACTCCTCGACGATAAGCGGAGAGCGCTCCTCGACAACGCCGACAAAGCCCTCTATCGTTTCAAGGCGCGCCAGGAAGTCCGCCTTCATTCGCTCGCCCTCTGCCTCGCGCATTGCGATAAACTTATCGAGCGCCTGCTGTGCAACCTGCCTGATGTCCTCCCAGAGCTGTTCCTCGTCAACCTCCTCCTTGATGACGGTGAACGCGTCGGGAATCCTAAGCACGTTTGACAGCGAGAGGTCGTCGGTGAGCGAAAACTCGTCCTTTACCGAGCGCAGTGCCTCGATGTACTCGCGGATAACCTCGCGGTTTACGGTGATTTTTTCGTCATTCGCAGAGGTGTTGTAAACCAGCACGCTTACCTCAACCTTGCCGCGGTTTACCTTTCCCGAAAGCAGCGACTTGAGCCTTTCCTCCGCAAAGCCGAGGCTGCGCGGCAGGCGGCAGCTGAACTCGTAGTAGCGGTGGTTTACCGCGCGTATTTCGACGGTGATATCTCTGCCGTTCAGGACATCGTGACCTCTGCCGAAGCCTGTCATACTTCTTATCATAACGTAATCTCCTTATTCCTCTTCAAAAGTCAGTTCACACTGCTTCCAGTCTACTCTGTAAAACGCGTTGTTGTAGTCGTCGTTGTCGAAATCGGGAACAAAATCGGGCTTAACGGAATACCGCTTTCCGCCCGAAATGCAGAACACCGCGCCATCGGTGAAAACTGCGCCCATAGCGCCGTAACGCACCATCTGCTCGGCGACGAGCGCGGCATCGTCTACCTCTTCCCAAGGGATATTCTCAATCCCGATGTCGGGTCTGCCGAACTTCCGCATTCCGCGCGTGTGGACAAACGCGAGATTGTTTTCGGTTTTTGACACCATAAAAACGGTGTGGTCTATCGGGTTAAAATCGGCGGAGAAGAACCTGTCGTTCCATTCCTCGGGGGAATATAGCGAAATCGTCTGAAGGTCAAGCACGCCGACTCCCCCGTTTTCGCAGAAAGCCTGAACGAACCCTATCGTATTCCGAAGGTAGTCAAGGCTGCTGTCCTCGGCAAGCTCGCCGCGCAGTATCGTCCAGCCGCTGCACTCCTTTACCCTGTCGAAAAGCTCGGGCTTCTTTTCGCGCAGCACCTCTCCGTATACGCTCGAAAGCAGGCTGTCGATGTAGTCGCCGTGCTGCTCCCTGTTCAGAAGCTGAAACTCAAGCCCCTCGGGCGCAGCGTCTACCCTGTGGCGCTCGCGGGAGATGACTGTGTTCGGGTCGTTTACGCCGAAGATGATGTAAAACAGCATCGGTCGCATTCCGATGTCGATGTAATACGGACGCTCGAAGTTCATATTCGCTCCTTACAGCAGACCCTTGTCCGCCATTCGCTGTGCGGCAAGCATAACGCCCGTTTTTCCCGTCGGATAGGTAAGCCCGCCCTGAAGCCATACCGCATACGGCTCGCGCAGCGGAGCGTCCGCGGAAAGCTCAATGGAAGCGCCCATCGTAAACGCTCCCGCCGCCATAATAACCTTGCTGTCATAGCCGGGCATATCCCACGGCTCGGGCGCGGCAAAGCTGTCAATCGGCGAGCCGCTTTGTATTCCCTCGCAGAAAGCTATAAGCTTTTCGGGAGAGCCTAGGCAGAGCGATTCGATGATATCTGTGCGCTTTGCGCTGTACTTTGGCGTTGCCTCAAAGCCCAGAGCCTCGAAAAACGCCGCCGCAAACACCACGGTTTTGAGCGCAGAGCAAACCGCTTCGGGCGCGTGGAAGATACCAAGGTACATTCCGCGAAGCTGATTGAGCGACGCGCCGACCTCCTTGCCCGCGCCGGGCGTGGTGAGCCTATAAGCGCAAAGCTCGACATACTTCGCTTTTCCCGCGATATACCCGCCCGTTTCGGCAATTCCGCCGCCGAGGTTCTTGATAAGGCTGCCGATGATGAGGTCTGCGCCGACAGCCGTAGGCTCGCGCTCCTCCACAAGCTCGCCGTAGCAGTTGTCCACAATAACAACGCACTCGGTATTCACGCTGCGGACCGCCTTTATCACCTGCTCGATTATATCAATCGTAAACGACGGGCGGAGCGAATATCCGCGCGAGCGCTGAATATACGCGACCTTTACTCCCGCCGCCTTTCGCGCTATTGCCTCGTAATCAGGCATTCCGTTTTCGAGCAGCGCAACCTCGTCGTACTTAACGCCGAAATCCTTAAGCGAGCCTATCCCCTCGCCCGAAATCACTCCCTGAACGGTGTCGTAAGGTGTTCCCGTGACGGAAAGCAGGGTGTCGCCCGGGCGGAGTATTCCGAAAAGCGCGGTGGTTATCGCGTGGGTTCCGTTGACGAAATTGTGGCGCACAAGCGCGTCCTCAGCGCCGAGTATCTGCGCGAAAACCGCGTCAAGCTTGTCCCTGCCGTCATCGCCGTAGCCGTAGCCGTTTGTGCCTTTCATATGAATGTCGCTGATGTTGTTGTCGATAAACGCTTTCAGAACGCGCCTGCCGTTAAGCTCCGCCATACTGTCAAGCTCCGCGAACTGCTCAGCGCACATTTCCTCTGCCTTTTTCGCCGCCGCCTTTATCGCAGGCGAAAGTTATTTTTTCGAAAGGGCAGAAAATAAACTGCCCTGAAACGGGGTCAAAGCAACGCGTACCATTGCCGGTAGAGAGCAGCGGAATATTCTCCCCAAAACGCTCTGATGGGGATTCCGGTGGTGCAGCGCTGCCCCCAAAAGGCGCCTAATTTCCCGCAGCAAACATAATTCGGACGTCTGCGGCATATTATGAGAAAAAGCAAAGCTATCAATAAACCTAAGGGGGTGCATATATAATGAGAAAGAAAAAGCCTGAGGTAAGCGAGGACAGGTGCGTTATTCTGGGGAGATACATAGTTGACAACAAAACCACCGTGCGCGCTGCGGCAAAGAAATTCGGAATAAGCAAAAGCACAGTTCA
>SFHN01000208.1 GCA_004555635.1 [Eubacterium] saphenum | reverse complement strand
CTTGGTGACCCCGCAGTCGCCGAACAGGCGCCGGAACTCCTTGCCGATCTCGGCAAAGAGGCTCACATCCATCTGGTGGTTAAGGAAGCTGTCTACCTTCAGCACGTTTCCTTCCTTAATTACGCCGTCTTTTTTTATTCTTTCCTCTAAAGCCTGCATATCCTTTTACCTCTCCGCAAGTTTTCTGCCCATAAGCACGCCCATAACTGAAGCCATCATAAGCCCTCTCGTCCAACCGCTTGAGTCGCCGAGGCAGTGAAGCCCTTTTACGTTCGTGTTGAAATCCGCGTCCATTTTAATACGGTTGCTGTAAAACTTCAGCTCGGGGGAATACAGCAACGTTTCGCGGCTTGCAAAGCCCGGGACAACGCAGTCCACCGCCTTGATGAAGTTGATGATGTTCGTCATAGTACGGTAGGGCATTGCCGAGGTGATGTCGCCCGCCACCGCGTCGGGAAGCGTCGGCTTAACGTTAGAGAAGGACAGCTCCTTCGGCCAAGTGCGCTTTCCATCGAGGATATCGCCGAAGCGCTGCACCATAATATGCCCGCTGCCAAGCATATTCGTAAGCTCGCCGACTTTCTGCGCGTATTCAATCGGCTGGTTAAACGGCACGCTGAAATTGTGCGAGCAGAGTATCGCTAAGTTTGTGTTGTCGCTCTTTAGGTCCTTGTAGGAGTGTCCGTTTACGACTGCGAGGTCGTTGTCGTAGTTCTCCTGGCTAACAAAGCCGCCCGGGTTCTGGCAGAACGTGCGCACCTTGTTCTTGAACGGAAGCGGATAGCCGATGAGCTTTGACTCGTAGAGAACGGCGTTTACCTCCTCCATAACCTCGTTTCTGACCTCAACGCGAACACCGATGTCAACCGTTCCGGGCTGGTGGGCGATGTCGTGCGACTGGCACACCTTTTCGAGCCAATCCGCGCCCTTTCTTCCCGTCGCGATAACAACGCTGTCCGCCTTAATTTCCTGCCGCTGTCCGCCCTTGTTGTCGCAGACGACAACGCCCGTGCAGCTGTCGCCGTCGATTATAACGTCCTCGCAGCGCGACGAGAACATAATCTCAACGCCGTTGTCCATCAGGTGCTTTTCTATGCGCAGATACAGCTCGTGCGCCATTTCCGTGCCGAGGTGGCGAATCGGGCAGTCCACAAGCTTCAGGTTCGCGTGGATAGCCTTTTTGCGTATCTCGCGGATTTTGTCGGGGTCGCTGACGCCCTCAACGTGTGGGTCAGCGCCGAACTCGAGGTAAATCCCGTCGGTATATTCAATCGTTTCCTGCGCAAGCTGCTCGCCGATAAGCTCGGGTAGGTTTCCGCCGACCTCGCAGGACAGCGAAAGCTTTCCGTCGGAAAACGCACCCGCGCCGCTGAAGCCCGTGGTTATGTGGCAGTAGGGCTTGCAGTTCATACAAACGTGGGTCTTTGCCTTAGGGCAGGCTCTCTTTTCAATCGGGACGCCCTTTTCGACTATGAGGATTTTCTTTTCGCTTGAGCGGCGCAGCATTTCGAGCGCGGTAAAAATCCCCGCGGGTCCCGCGCCGACAATGACAACATCGTATTTCAGCATATAACAACCACCTTTGGAATTCAATAATACACTTATTTTAATTTATCATAATTACAGGGCTATGTCAACAATTTTTTCGTATTTTTTGCTTTTTGGAACAAATTTCAGCAACTTGCCGAAATTTGGGTGATAGCCTATATACTAATTATCTCTGAAAAGTCGTTTCAGCATACGCGCAGAAGATTTTTTGCGCGCGAAAACAAACCGGATTGTGCTGCGTTTTCGAGCGAGTGCAAAAAAGTTTGAAAAAATTTCCCGAAAGCTATTGACAAAACGAAACGAATGTGGTATATTGTATATATCGAACATACACAATATTAACAAGATACACTTTTAGTGTATGCTCGCATAAATCTTTCGAAAGAGCTGCCGAAAGGCGGGGACAGGTGCACGGTTTCCGCTTTTATATGGCGAAAGGGAAAAAATGAACATCAAACTTACAAATTCAGGCTCCGTTCCGATTTACGAGCAGATTGCCTCGCAGATTAAGGGAATGATTCTCGGCGGAGAGCTTCACGAGGGCGATATGCTCCCGTCGATGAGAGCGCTGGCGCAGGATTTGCGCGTCAGCATTATTACCACGAAAAAGTCCTACGAAATGCTTGAGCGCGAGGGGCTTATCGAGAGCTGCACGGGGCGCGGCAGCTTTGTCAGCGCGCAGAACCCCGAAATGCTCCGCGAGCAGAACCTGCGCGAAATCGAGAGCAGGCTCGGCGAAGCCGTGGATATCGCTAAGCGAAGCGGTATTTCCGAAGAAGAGCTTACCGAGCTGATTTCACTTTTATATAACGGCTGATACAGCCGGGAGGGTAGTTATTATGGAAACCGCAAACACAAGCGAATACAGCATAGAACTGAAAAATGTGACGAGAGATTACGGCTCGTTCAAGCTTGACAACGTAAGCTTTGCCGTGCCGACAGGCTCGGTTGTTGGCTTTATCGGCGAAAACGGCGCTGGCAAGTCCACAACGATAAAGGCGATACTTGGGCTTTTGAAAAAGGGGAGCGGCACGGTGACGGTGCTGGGCGAAAGCGCCGACAAGCTTTCCCCTGAAACAAAGGAGAAAATCGGCGTCGTGTTTGACGGGCTGGCGTTTCCCGCGAACCTTAATGCAAAGCAGCTTGACAAGGTTTTGGGCGGGATATACAAAACGTGGGACAGCGAGGCATTTTTTGCGTATTTAAAGCGCTTTGAGCTGCCGCTTAACAAAAAGTTCAGCAGCTTTTCCCGCGGAATGGAAATGCGCCTTTCGATTGCGGCGGCGCTGTCGCATAACCCGCAGCTTTTGGTGCTTGACGAGCCGACGGGCGGACTTGACCCCGTAATGCGAAGCGAAATCCTCGACATCTTCCTCGAGTTTATGCAGGACGAAACACATTCTATCCTGATGTCAACCCACATCATAAGCGACCTCGAGCGCATAGCGGACTACATAACGTTTATCCACAAGGGCAGGATTGTTTTCAGCGAGGAAAGAAATGAAATGCTCGAAAAGCACCGCATAATCAAATGCACCGA
>SFHN01000207.1 GCA_004555635.1 [Eubacterium] saphenum | reverse complement strand
CATTTCTCACAAAATAAACGTTTTGACGCAACCGCTTGCTGCCGAACACGCTGTTTTGTGCACAGTTGACAAACAAATCCGCTGCATTTTTGGTAAAATAGCTCGAACGGGGAAATTTGAGTTTCGTATTATTCTTCGGGGACTTCGTCCGTTTCGTCGTGGTCGGGGTGCTCTCCCGTGTGGTGGAGAAGGTCGGGCTTCTGCTCGTTCTTATACAGAAGCTTAAGCAGCACGGGCGACACGACGGACGAGCATATTATCAGCAGGATTACCGAGGTGAAGTATTCCGCGCTGACAAGCCCGACGGCAAGCCCCTTTTGCGCGACAATCAGCGCAACCTCTCCGCGCGTCATCATACCGACGCCGACCTTCAGCGAGTCGCGCCCGCTTAACCCTGAGAGCTTTGCGACAAGTCCGCAGCCGATTATCTTAGTTATCAGCGCAACCGCAACGAACGCAAGCGAGAACCACAGAAGCTGCATTGTGAAGCCGTCAAATTTCGTTTTCAGTCCGATACTTGCGAAGAAAACAGGTCCGAACATCATATAGCTGCTGATGTCCATTTTTCCCGCGATATACTCCGCGTCGCGCAGGTTGCAGAGTATTATTCCCGCGACATAAGCGCCCGTGATGTCCGCGATACCGAAGTATTTTTCGGCGCAGTATGCCATAATGAAGCACAGCGCAAGTCCGAAAATCGGTATGCGGCGCTGGTGCGGGAAATGCTTGTCGAGCGTTTTGAACAGCAGGTAGACGAGGAAGCCGACAACAATGCTGAACGCGAAGAACAGCACGGTTTTCAGCACAACGTCAAGCGGCTTTACGCCCGCGTCCTTGAACCCGATGACAAATGTCAGCACAATAATTCCGATAACGTCGTCGATGATTGCGGCGGACATAATAAGCGTTCCGACCCTGCCCTTCAGGTGGCCAAGCTCGCGCAGCGTCTGCACCGTAATGCTGACGGAGGTCGCGGTCATAATCGTGCCGATAAACACCGCGCGCATAAAGCCCTCCGAGCCTATACTCTCGAACCCGAAGAACGCCGAGTACAGCAGAAATCCTCCGACAAGCGGAACAAACACGCCCGCGCACGCAATCAGCAGCGCCAGCGGTCCTGTCTTGATGAGGTCCTTGAGGTTAGTTTCAAGACCCGCCGAGAACATCAGCAAAACAACGCCGATTTCCGCCATTGTGGTGATAAAGCTGTTTTGTTCCACAAGACCGAAAACGCTGCCGCCGATAAGAAGTCCCGCGACTATCTGCCCGACAACCTGCGGCGCGCGCAGCTTTTTCGCAGCAAGCCCGAACAGCTTTGCCGCGATAATGATTATCGCCAAATCCTTAAAGCACTCGTAAGCTTCCATTGTCCCGCCCCTTTTTAATAGTGCATATTATCTCAACTATATTATTATAGACATTTTCCGCCTTATTTTCAACCCCAAATCTAAACAACTTTTTCGTGAAAATACGGCGTATTTTGGGCATATTTCGGCGAACAATATGAAGAAAACGGGGGTGGATTTATGGAGCATTTCGGTGAGAAAAGAACGCTCGGGTGCGTGGTGTTCGGGCGGGTTGTGCCTGTCGGGGAGCTGTTTGGCAGCCCGTATTCAAAGCGCACGGAGGGCGACGGCTTTGCTGTTGTGACAGCCCGAACCGCATTCCTGCGGCGGCTGTTCCCGAAAGAAAACGCGCTGCTTTCGCCTGCCGACGCAACGGTGACGGAAAACGAGCGCGGAATGCGGCTTACGCTGAGGACGGGCGACGGGGTAGTGCTGACGGTGATAGCCGGCGCGGAGGGCAGCCTGTTTCCGCAGGCGGGCGAGCGGGTGGTTTTCGGCGCGCCGATAGGCAGGCTGAACGGCACAGAGCCGGTGCTTGTGCTGTTTTGCGACCCCTCGCAGATAAGCGAGCTGCATATACACGCGGGCTATCGCAGGGCGGGGAGCGCTGCGGCAGCATATCGTCCGCGCAGGGCGGACTAGGCGCGGCGGTGAATTGTGGGGTTGGGCGGCATATCGTCCGCGCAGGGCAGACTAGGCGCGGCGGTGAAGCGTGGGGTAGGGCGGCGAATTGTGCAGAAGAACCGATTAGCTCGCTTGTGATAGGCAGCGGACGTTTATCCCCGCGCCGGAGCGGTATTATATAATGTATAGATTACGGCTTTGTTGTCGGCAAAACGCAGAAAGCCGTCGGGCAAAAGCCCTAGTGCTTGTTATGGGTAAAGCGAGCCGCCCCGCGGATTTTTGCGGTTTTTGCACGGAGTGCAAAATTTCCGTCCCTAAGGACGGAAAAGCAAAAAACGCAGAAAGCCGTCGTGAGGTGGCTCTAAGGCTTTTATCGGATAACAGAAGCAATCCGCGGATTTTTGCGGTTTTTGCACGGAGTGCAAAATTTCCGTCCCTAAGGACGGAAAAGCAAAAAACGCAGAAAGCCGTCAAGCAAAAGCCCTAATGCTTGTTATGGGTAAAGCGAGCCGCCCCGCGGATTTTTGCGGTTTTTGCGCAAAGCGCAAAATTTCCGTCCCTAAGGACGGAAAAGCAAAAAACGCAGAAAGCCGTCGTGAGGTGGCTCTAAGGCTTTTATCGGATAACAGAAGCGCCCCGCGGATTTTTGCGGTTTTTGCACGGAGTGCAAAATTTCCGTCCCTAAGGACGGAAAAGCAAAAAACGCAGAAAGCCGTCGGGCATTTGCCCGACGGCTAGTGGTGCTGCTGACCGGACTTGAACCGGTACGGTGTTTCCACCGAGGGATTTTAAGTCCCTTGCGTCTGCCGATTTCGCCACAGCAGCAAATATAAGCGAAAAAATACCGCTGAACCCAAAGAACTTCGGTCCAGCGGTACGCTGGCGGAGACGGCGAGATTCGAACGCGCGGGGGCGCAAGCCCTCACTGATTTCGAGTCAGCCCCGTTATGACCACTTCGATACGTCTCCATAACAGATAATATTATACACGTTTTCTTCCGATTTGTCAAGTGCTTTTTTCCAATCTCTCCCGAGAAAACGCGGGCGGGGCAATTTTTTGAGCATTTTAGTAAACGGGCTGCGGCGCTTGTGCGCAAATCAGCTCAAAAATCACCTTGTGCCCTGCGGCGTTTGGGTGAACGTCTGC
>SFHN01000206.1 GCA_004555635.1 [Eubacterium] saphenum | reverse complement strand
TGTATGTTATCGGCGTTGTGGGATATATTGCGATGAACCTGTTTATGGGCGACCTTAGACTTACGGGCGTTAAGCTGGAGCTTCGCGACGACTCGTTCGAGAAGCTTTCTCCGTCGGGAGATTACCGCATTGTCCGCTATATCGACAAGCCCGGCGAGCGGCGCACGGCGGCATATTACGTCGAAAGCACCGAGGACGACATCGAAATCCCGTTCGGCATATGCAAGAAGGTTTTCGGCAGCAAGCACGTTCACACCTCGAGCTATACGAGCAAGACAGACGACCCCGTATCGTGGGAAATCGGGTATGTTGACGGCAAGAAGGTTGAAATGCTTAACGTCGAAGGCTCGATAAGGCAGAACCCGCTGACGGTTGTGCTGCTTGACGAGGAAACCGCCGAGGCGGACGAAAACTCCTCCGTGCCAATTCTCCCCGCAAACCCCGTGACAAAGCCCGAAACCGCAGAAACCTCGGAAACTACGGCGGTTCCTGCATAATAAATAAGGAAAGGAGCGCCGCAGATGGAAAGGATACTTCATCTCGTGTCCGAGAGCGCAAACGATATATACGAGCTGCGTTATCCCGACAACCTGCTGAATTTCTGCGAATATGATTTGACGTTTTTCGCGGAAAAGGCGATTGCCCTCTGCAACGACGCTCTGAGAACAGGCGAGTTGGACTTTGACCGCTCGACCCGCCTGCGCAACACGTTAGGCGACGCGCACGTTTACATCGACCGCCACCTGCGCACTGTCTATGACAGGATTGTCATAGACTGCTGGCTGGATTACATCTGCCGCCGCGACAACATTGGCACGGGCGCTGTCTGGAACAGGTTTCTGAAGTGCTCTACGCCGTTTGAAAAGGCGGTTTTCAGGCGGCTGTGCGACTTTCGCTTTAACAAGGGAATAAACGAGTGGCTTAATATCGTTCGTGTTCAGGACTACGCAAAGAGCAAGATAAGCTTTGTCTTTTCCAAAAACGCCGACAGCGCAGACGAGGCTGCCGCGCGCAGAACATACTTCGACCTTATGTTCAGCGTTACGGCAAGCGAGCTTGGCTGCCGTATCGGCGATATGTCGGCAACAAAGGTGTTTTCCGTCGGCAGACTGCCCTCTAGCCCGTTTATGTTCCCGAATATCTCAAAGTCGATTATAAAAACCGTGCTGTCCGATTACGATTACAGCGAGGATTTTTCGGACAGGGAGAGCGGCGGCGAGCTTTCGGACAATGTCGCTATGGACGCGTTTGCGTTTATGAAGCACGCGCTTTCCGACGAGATGAACAGCCTTAACATCACCGCTGCGGCGGACGAAAACTCCGCGAAAAAGCTGTATATGCCCTGCGGGCTAAAGGCGGCGGTTGACCTTGAAATAGACGCGCTGCTGGAAAGCGGCGGCTGGCTTGCGCGGTGCAGACGGTGCGGGCGGTACTTTGTCCGCGACGCCGACCACCCCGAGGAATACTGCTCGCTGAGCCTTCCCGACGGCGGAAAGACCTGCCTCGAAATCTATGAGCTGGAGCACCCCCGCGCAAATGCCGCGCCTTCTGCTGAGAAGAAGTGCCGCGAAATCACCGAGCGAATGACCGCGCGCATAAACGTATCTATGTCCCGCTCCGAATTTGACGATTGGAAGAGTTATCTCGACTCCCTGCGGGAAAAGGTGGAGAGCGGGGAGCTGCCCGAGGCGGAGCTGGACAGCTTTATCAGCTATTCCGAGAGCCTTGACCTTTCTAAGAGCAAGCCCGTTTCCGAGGTGGCAAAGCACGTTTCCTACGACGGGGAGCGCGTTGTAAAACCGTTTGTGCCTAAGAGAATTGACCGCAGCGAGATTGAGCAGCAGAAGAAAGCGGCGGAAGCCCCGAGGAAGCCCGAGCCGACCGCGCCCGCAGCTTCGCTTTCGCGGCAGCAGCCCGAGCGCACCGCGCCGCTGCATATTATCCGCGCGGGAGAAGCGCCCGTAGGCGAGAGCGTTATCCCGAACGAGGTTTCGCGCCACCGCGGGAAAAAGCCGCAGAAAGCCACACAGCAGATTTCGCCCTATGAGCCGCCGATAAGCGCAGCAGAGGAACAGCCTGCGCCCGCTTTGAACGCAGAAGTTCCCGTTTCCGAAAAGCCTGCCGCGCAGCCTGTACAGCAGGCTGAACCCCGCCCCGATGACGAGGCGCAGACAGCTTCGGTAATCCGCGAGGGTGAGAAAGAAGCCGTGCTTTACGCGGGTGCGTTTGCGGCGTTCGGAGAGCCGCAGACGGAGGAACCCACCGAGCAGGAGCAGCATGAGCAGGCTGCCGCGCAGCTTGTAACGGGAAAGCCCGCCGCGCAGGAGAGCGTTCCGATTTCGGCAAAACCTGTCGCCCCGAAGATAATTCGCAAAAACGCGGCGGCGATGTCGGCATACGGAAAGATGTCCGGCACGCCGATGGTGACCGCGCAGCCCGAGCCGGTGAAAATAAGCGTCGAAAAAGCCGAGGAAGCCGCGCCCGAACCCCCCGTGGCGGAGGAGAATATTCCGGAGGAAACAAGCGTCCCCCGCGAGAAATTTTTTGCCGACCCCGACCCGTACAAGGATGTTGGGAGCATTTTCGACGGACTTTTGGGCACGCAGGAAAAGCCCTCGGAGGATATTCCCGAGAAGCCCGCCGAAGCCGAAGAACCCGACGAGGCGTATGAGGAGCCTGCGGATATCGTCCGCGAGCTTCAGAAGCGCAACCGCGAGAAGAAAAAGCCCGCAAAGCGCCGCAGCGAGCCGCGCACGGAAAGACCCGCGCCGAGAAACGTTCCGAGCGGCATTTGGACGGAGGACAGAGGGCTGTTTTCCGACGACGAGGACAACGGCGACGAGGACGACAGCGAGCTTGATATGCTGCGCGAGAAAAAGCAGCACGTCCGCTCAAACAAGACGCAGCGGCTGTATGACGCAATAATGCGTGAGCCGGAGGATAACCCCAACGTCAGAAGAAAATAACGCGCAAATTGCAGTTTTCTGACATTTTTCTTAATGAAAGGTTATCTTATTTGCCTTTTTTAACAAAATTTGTTTATTGAAAACGTTTAACTTTGTTTATTTGTACAATTGAAAAAAATGTGAAGATATTATACAATTAAGTTATAAGCTTTAGCGTTAAAAATGCTTGGCTGAAAAATTTTTGGAGGATATGA
>SFHN01000205.1 GCA_004555635.1 [Eubacterium] saphenum | reverse complement strand
ACTACCAGGCCATTGGTGGAAGTTATAGGGCTCGAACCTATGACCCTCTGCTTGTAAGGCAGATGCTCTCCCAGCTGAGCTAAACTTCCATCTATCGTCTTCAAACGACTATTATATTTTACAACATTTTGTCCGTTTTGTCAATACCTTTTTCAAAAAAATTTCAAAAACGCACAGCAATTATGCCACAAACTTCCAACCATATTCCGCCGAAAAAAGCGCACAATAAAATCGACATAAAACGCTTTGCAGAAGGGAGGAATTTTAAGTATGGTGATGGATAAGATTGCGCTTTGCCTGCTCATCATCGGCGGGCTTAACTGGGGGCTTGTCGGCATTTTCAAGTTCGACATCGTTGCCTGGGCTTTCGGCGGGCAGTATGCTCCTGTAAGCAGGATTGTGTATATAATCATCGCGCTTGCGGCGGCTTGGTGCATTTCTCTGCTGTTTAGGGAAAACTCTCCGGCGGCGGACGAAGCATAAGCAAGAGAAAGCCGGTTTCCAAACGGCTTCGGGCGCTTTCACCTGCGCTTCCCGAAAAGCATAAAAAAAGCCCGAGCGGATTTTTCCCCTCGGGCTTTGTGCCGGATAAATCAATTTGCGCTGTCCATAGACTTGCGGAAATCGCCGACTACATCGTCCATTCTGCGGACATTTTCGCTTACCTCGCCCGCGATAGCGTTAGACTGCTCCGCGGTAGCGGAGGTCTGCGCAATAACCACGGAAATCTCCGACATTCTGTCCTTTACCGCCGCAATCGAGCTGTTCTGCTGCTCGGTCATCGAGGTGATGGTGCGAGCGTGTTCCGCGCTCTGCTCCGCAGTTACGATAACCGTCTTCATACGCTCGGCTACCTTGTCCGCAATCTCCTTGCCGCGCTCAACCGATTCAAGCGAGGAGTCGATAAGCGCCGCTGTGTTGCTGACAGCCTCCTGCGACTTGTTTGCGAGATTTCTTACCTCGTCCGCAACAACCGCGAAGCCCTTGCCCGCGTCACCCGCGCGCGCCGCCTCGATAGACGCGTTAAGCGCAAGAATATTCGTCTGGAACGCGATGTCCTCAATCGTCTTTACGATGTTTCTAATCTGAGCGGAGCTTTCCTCAATCTCGGCGTATGCGTTAAGCATATGCTGCATTTCCGCGTTGCTTTCGCTGAGCATTTCGGTGGATTTTCCCGCCGCCTGCGCCGCAGCCTCCGCCTCCTCAAGCGCCATTTTCGTCTCCTCGGTTATCGAAGCAATCTCCGAGGAGATGATTTCGATAGACTGCTGCTGGCTCTCTGCGGCAGCGTTTATGTCGCGCGCGATGTCAAGCATCTTGTCGGAGGAAACGTTAACCGCGCCTGAAATCTCGGCAATCTGCTCTACAATCATTCTCTCCTGAGCTTCAAGCGCCTCGCTCTCGCTCATCTGCTGCTGAACGCGCTCGAGAAGCTCGTCCGCGTCCGCCTTTGCCTTTTCAGCGTCGGAAATGAAGCGAATGGAGCAGTTTACGAGATACACAATAAGGAACGCGCCGATGTTAAGTCCCGCAAGACCCTTTATGATAACGTCAAGGCTTGCTTCGCCATAGCAGAACTCCTTAAGGAACAAGCCTGCTATGCTGCACACGTCCATAATAGCCCAGTGAGCGATAAGCGTTTTGCGCGAATAGTAAATAGCGGATATTGCCATAGACGCGAGCATAAGCGGGAACATTCCGTGAAGCTCGTGCTTTGCGATTGACATAACAATAATGAGCGAAAGCTGCGCTATCGTAAGTATCGTTCCGCGGACGGTGCGGCTGGCTTTGTTTCGGATAAGTCTGACCACAACGCACGCTGCTGCGCCGACAGCCATAATCAGCACGCCGATAATCACCGCGTCGCCAACAATATTCACAATTCCGAGCGCGGCAATCGTAAACAGGATAACAGCGGAGTGGATAGTAACCATCTTTTCGGTAATTTTGGAAGATACCGAGGTCAATTCGCTCATAATAATTCTCCTTTTTCAGTGTGTTTCGCCTTTATTAGAAATATAATAGCATATTTTTCCGCTGATGTCAATTATGTATTCGGAAAACTGCGGGGTATTTTTTGGGGAGAAATACCTACAATTATGTAACCGGGTTTATAGGCAAAGTATTTACCCCTGCCTTTCCGCCCGCAGGAATCAGTTGCCCGCCTGCTCAACGATGGTGTAAAGCTGTGTATCGTTCGGGTCAAGCGCGACACCCTTTGCTGCGCAAAGCTCGGACACGGTCACGAACTGATACCCCTGCGCCAAAAGCTCGGGGATTATCGTGTCAAGCGCCTCAACTGTCGGAGAGTTGCCCTCGGCGTCGTGGAGAAGTATTATCGCGCCGTCCTTTGCCTGACGGATAATCTTCATAGCGCGCTTCTCTACCGTTACTGCGGGGTCCCAATCGTTCGCCCCGACTCCGCAGATGAACGTTAAGTCTACCGCGTCATAAAGCTCGTTATCAACGGAGATGTACGGCGGTCGGAAGAATTTCGGCTCCTCGCCTGTTATCTCCTTGATTTTCTCGTTCGTAAACTCGATTTCCGCCTTGATTTCATCGGTGGTCATTTCCGTCATATACGAATGGGTCTTTGAGTGATTTGCAATCTCGCAGCCCATCGAATACGCACGCTTGACCGACTTTGCGCTGCTGTCGCTGATGTTGTTGCCGATAAGGAAAAACGTCGCGGGCACCTGATATTCGTACAGCTTGTCAAGCACCTCGTTAGTGGTTGTGGTGTTCGGTCCATCGTCAAAGGTGAGCGCGATAAGCGGCTTTGTGCTGTCGATTTCGTAAACGATTTTCTCCTCGGGCGGCTCGGGTTCCTCGGTTGCCGAAGTTGTATCGGGCGCGGAGGTTTCGGGGACGCTTTCGGTTGCTTCCGACAATACCTCGGACGCCTCGCCGGAGCTTTCGCCTGTTCCCGCCGCGCAAGCCGTAAGGCACGCACAGCAAAGCAGTATTGCAAAAATTCTTTTCAAAGTCACAGTATCCTTTACTTTAGTTTTGAAAAGGCGCCCCGTTGCCGGAGCGCCTTAAAAGCTTAATCAGCTTTGATTAGAATGCCACGTCGTTGATTGCTGCCTCAACAGTAGGAGCGTACTCGCCGCTCTTCTGCGCCCAGCTTTCGCCCTCGAAAGGAACGGAGAATATAGTGGTGCAGTACTCTTCCTT
>SFHN01000204.1 GCA_004555635.1 [Eubacterium] saphenum | reverse complement strand
GCGTCCTTTGCACACGCCTGCTTCCAGTACGCCCTGAGCGTGAAGCAGGATCTGTGGTTCTCCACCAAGGACACCATCTCCAAGACCTACGACCACAACTTCAAGGATATCTTCCAGGAGATCTACAACCGGGATTACAAGGAGAAGTTCGAAGCCGCGGGCATCGAGTACTTCTACACCCTCATCGATGACGCCGTGGCTCGCGTGGTACGCAGCAAGGGCGGCTTCATCTGGGCCTGCAAGAACTACGACGGCGACGTGATGAGCGACATGGTTGCCACGGCCTTCGGTTCCCTGGCCATGATGACCAGCGTGCTGGTTTCCCCCGACGGAAAGTACGAGTACGAAGCGGCTCACGGCACGGTTACGCGCCACTACTACAACTATCTGAAGGGCGAAAAGACCTCCACAAACCCGATTGCAACAATCTTCGCTTGGAGCGGCGCGCTCAGAAAGCGCGGAGAGCTTGACAATATCCCCGAGCTTATGGACTATGCCGACAAGCTCGAAAAGGCTTCCATTCAGACAATGGAGGAGGGCGTAATGGACAAGAACCTCGCCGCAATGTCAAAGCTTCCCGAAAAGCGCGTTGTTGACACCGAAACCTTCCTTGTGGAGATTAACAACAGACTTTCGGCACTTATGAACTAAGGAGAACGGAAAGAGCACACTATCATGCAACCAAAACACAACATTTCAAATTCAGTAATACGCAGACTGCCGCGCTACTATCGCTTTTTAGGAGAACTGCTTAAGCAGGGCACGACGAAAATCTCCTCGCGGGAGCTTTCCGAAAAGATGAGGCTCACCGCGTCGCAGATACGGCAGGATTTGAACTGCTTCGGCGGCTTCGGACAGCAGGGCTACGGCTACAACGTCGAGAACCTCCACACGGAGATAGGGGCTATTCTCGGGCTTGAGGGCGAGCGCAGCGTTATCCTGCTCGGCGTCGGAAACCTCGGCAGAGCGCTTGCGGCGCATATTGATTTTCAGAAATACGGTTATAAGCTGGTGGGGATTTTCGACAGCAACCCTGCGCTGACGGGTGAGATAATCGCGGGCATTCCGATTATGCACACGGACAGCATACGGGAGTTCTGTAAGGAAAACACCCCGCATATGGCGGTGCTCTGTATTCCGCGCGCAGCCGCAAAGGACGCGGTAGCCGAGCTTGTTGACTGCGGGATAAATGCATTCTGGAACTTCTCGCACTACGACATCAACTTCGATTTCCCCGACGCAGATGTTGAGAACGTTCACCTTACCGACGCGCTGATGATTTTGAGCTACACCACAAAGAACCACAGCGGAAAGACGGTTGACAACGAGGCTTCCGACGAGGAAGAATAGTTCGTGTTTCGGCAGGATATGTGAAAAAAGCCGCTCCCGATTAAATGGTCGGGAGCGGTTTTGCGTGTTATTTTATAAAGTGGTCGATGTTGTCCTTCAGCTTTTGCCAAGTGCGCTTGAACTTGTCGCGCCCTTCGATAAACTCGTCCCGAACGTCATACGGAATGCTGCGGATTTTCTGTATGCTGTCGGTCGCCGTGTTCATCAGCGAGAAAAATTCCTCCTGAATAAAGCTTTCGCGGCGCGTTGTGCGGTTTGCCTTCGCGTCCTCGATAATGCCGCCGTAGAGGCTGTATGCGTGCTTTACCGCCGTGTCCCAAGAGATATATATCTCGCTCATTGCATTGTCGCCGATTTCGCGCATTTTGCTGCGGTTCTTGCAGGCAAAGCGCAATTCCTCTGCGATAGCCTGCGGGTCCGCCTTTGTGAGAATGCCGTTGTGCCCGTGGGTTATTCCCTCGGACGCGCAGCTTCCGTAAATCAGCAGCGAGCCGACGCCGCAGGCAGCCGCCTCGCGCACAACAATGCCGTTCGTGTCATACTCCGACGGAAACAGGAACAAGTCCGCAGCGGTGTAGTAAACGCGCAGCTCCTCGCGGTCGTGAATTGCGCCGACGAAAATGCACTGCTCCGAAAGCCCCAATTCTTCGACATACGCCTCCATTTCGGCTCTGTCCCCGCCGTCGCCGACAAACAGCATTCTGAAGCTGTACCCCTCGGTGCTGATTGTTTTCAGCGCGTCAAGTATCAGCCGAACGCCCTTGTACCAAAAAAGTCTGCCGACAAACAGGAACAGCGGCTCGTCCTGTTGGATTTTGTAGGAGTTGCGAAGCTCCGCCACAAAGGCGTCCTCCGCTCTTCCGCAGGGGAAATCAACGCCGTTTTCGATAACGTCAATCTGACTTCCGCAAAGCTCAATGTCGTTTCGCATAGCCATTTCGAGCAAGTTGTCCCTAGCGCCGCGGCTGACGGTCCATACCTTGTCGCAGGCGGCGATATTTCCGAGGACAAACTTTTCAGCCTGCGCCTGCAGCGTCTTGTTATGCAGCGCACAGGCAATTTCCACGTCGAACTTCGTGTGGTATGTAAGCACGATGGGCGCGGATGTTTTCTCGCGCAGAACTCTTGCCATAACCGCAGAAGCCCACGGGCAGTGCGTGTGGATAATGTCAAAGCCGTTGTCGCTAAGCTGCTGAAGCTTGCTTGAGCTGAACGGATAGCCCGCGCGGTAGGAACATAGCTTTCCGATGTTAATGCTCTTGTAGCGAACCACCTCGAACGGATAATTGTCCACAACATTGGGGTAAGCGGGGGTGACAACAGTCGCATTTCCAAGCTGCGAGCTGATTACGTTAGCGTAGTTTACAACCGCGTTTGCAACGCCGTCGATGACAGGCGGGAAAGAGTCGTTCATTAAACAGACATTAAGTTTTTCAGGCATATTAAACGCTCCTTTGACCGACAGCGCGCAGCCACAACGCGCGCATACGACACGAATGTTTAGCGGTCGGTCGTGCATGATATGTATAGATATTATACAACATATGGGAATAAAAATCAAGCAGAAAAATGGTGAAACGAAAAAAATATAGAAAAAAACAATTTTTTTCGGCAAAACGCTTGACAAAACTCGTCTGATGTGATATAATAATCAAGTCGCAAGGTTATGGCGCGAGCGCTTTAGACAGTCTTGCAATAAAAAATATGTGGCGGCATAGCTCAGTTGGCTAGAGCACTTGGTTCATACCCAGGGTGTCGTTGGTTCAAATCCGACTGCCGCTACCATTTTTTTGGCCCGTTGGTCAAGTGGTTAAGACATCACCCTTTCACGGTGGAATCATGGGTTCAATTC
>SFHN01000203.1 GCA_004555635.1 [Eubacterium] saphenum | reverse complement strand
GCAATCGCACCTGCAAGGTGGTTTATGGGCATAGTCTGGAGGTAAATCTTGCCGGGACCCGTTACAACGGTGTTGAACAGACCCTCGCCGCCAAACAGCGCGTTTCCGATTCCCTTTACGGACGTGATATCCATTGTGCAGGTAGCGGTCATCGCTGCGAGATAGCCCGTGTCAATAACCATCTGCTGACCGGGCTGAAGCTCATACTCTACAACATAGCCGTCGATTTCAGCAAAGCCTAAGCCCTTGCCGCTGAGCTTCTGCATAATGAACCCCTCGCCGCCGAAAAAGCCTGCGCCAAGCTTCTTCTGGAATGCAACCGACATCTCTACGCCGGGAGTAGAAGCAAGGTAACCGCTCTTCTGGATAATGATATCGCCCTGCGAGAGGTCAAACGGAATGATTGAGCCGGGGAAGCTGGAAGCCATAGCAAGCAGACCGGGACCGCCCTCTGCAAAGTAGGTGTTCGTAAAGATAGACTCGCCCGAGAAAGCCTTGGTGAACATCTTTCCGATGCCGCCCGTGTGTGTTTCCATCTTCATATTCGGGGTCATCCAGGACATCGCGCCCTTCTGGCAGTTGATTTTTTCACCTGCCTCAAGGTGAACAAGGAGCACGGGCAGCGGCTCGCCCTTGATTTCGTATCTCATTGTATGTAATCTCCTTTTTTATTTTACAGCATAGCTGCTGATTTTATTATACAATATCGGAGAAAGTGTGTCAATTAGTTTTATTTTTTTCGTATACTCCTACATTTTTCAGAGCGTCGATTTGTTTACTTTTTTGAACAAGCGAGACCGCAATGAAATACGCTCCCGTTATAGCGAGTGACATGGGAAGCCTTTTGCAGTACCAAATCGCAGCGACAACCAATCCCGCAGCTGACACAGCGGAAGCCGCGCGTTCAAATGCGCTCACCTTTTCGGGCGGAGCAAATCTTGTCAGCAGCATATCAAGAAGCCGCGCGCCGTCAAGCTCGCCGAGCGGCAGAAGGTTAATTATCCCCGTGAACAGGTTAATCAGCGCGGCGGGGATTATACCTACAGAAAACAGCAGCGCGGCGGCAGCGAAATTCATCGCGCAGCCCGCCGAATACACCGCCGCGCGGACGGCGCTTTTCGCTCTATATAGTTCGGACGAGGACAGGGCTATTCCGCCGCCGTAAAACGTGAGCGACGAAACGGGGACATTAAGGCAGAACATAACTGTGAGGTGCGCAAGCTCGTGGATTACGCAGGCGGCGAAAGCGGTTGTCCCCTGACCCGTTCTGTCAAGGATAAGGAAAAACGCAAGCACCGCAAAAAATGTGAAATCCACCCGCACGGAGGTGTTGTTGATTCTGAAACACAGCATAGTACAGCATATTCAAAGACGCGCTCTGATAGAACAAGCGACCCGGGAGTAATCCTCCCGAGCCGCATCAATTCTTATTGAGTTCTAAGCTTAGTCGCCGAAAACCGCGCCTGTATATGCGGAGGTTACCATCTTCGCATAGCGCTTCAGATAGCCGTCAAATTCTCTCGGAGCCTTTATCCCCTTCTTCTTTCTCTCCTCGATAACAGCGTCGTCAACAAGCAGAGTGAGGCTTCTGTTGGGAATATCGATGTGAATCTTGTCGCCGTCCTCAACAAACGCGATAAGACCGCCCTCTGCCGCCTCGGGAGAAACGTGTCCGATAGCCGCACCGCGGGAAGCGCCGCTGAAGCGTCCGTCAGTGATAAGCGCAACGCTGCCGTCAAGTCCCTTGCCGACGATTGCCGCTGTGGGCGCAAGCATTTCGGGCATTCCGGGGCCGCCCTTGGGTCCTTCGTAGCGGATAACGACAACGTCGCCCGCCTTAATCTTGCCGCCGAGGATTGCGTCGCAGGCGTCCTGCTCGCCGTCAAATACTCTCGCTGTACCCGTGAAGTCCATCATCTCGGGCTTTACTGCGCCCTGCTTAACAACGCCGCCGTTTACGGCAAGGTTTCCGCTGAGGATAGCTATGCCGCCGTCCTTTCTTACGGGCGCTTCAAGCGTGTGAACAATAACGCCGTCAGCGTCGCGAGCCGCTGCTATACGCTCAGCCTGAGTGCCGCTTACGGTCAGTACATCGGTGTGGACGTGGTTGCCCTTAGACAGCTCGCGGATAACCGTCTGGATTCCGCCGACAGCATTGAGGTCGGTGATGAACACGCTGGAAGCGGGGTTCAGCTTTGCAAGCTGGGGGGTTTTCTTGCTCATAGCATCGATATCCTCAAGCTTGATGTCAACCTTTGCTTCGTGCGCGATTGCAAGCAGGTGAAGAACTGTGTTTGACGAAGCGCCGATTGCCATATCGGTAGCTAGCGCATTTTCCATATTCTTCTTCGTGAGAATGTCAAGCGGGCGGATATTCTGCTTTACAAGCTCAACTACGCGCTCGCCCGTTTCCTTTGCAAGACGGCGGCGCGCGGAGTTTACGGCAGGCTCTGTTCCCGCTGTCGGCAGAGCAAGTCCGATTGCCTCGGTAAGGCAGTTCATAGAGTTTGCGGTGTACATACCCGAGCAGGAGCCGCAGGTCGGGCAGGCGTTGTTCTCATAATCCTTGATAACATCGTCGCCGATTTCGCCGTTAGTGTACTGACCGATTGCCTCGTAAATCTCGGAGTAACCTACACGCTTGCCCTGAACGCAGCCGGGGTTCATCGGGCCGCCGCTTACGAAAATAGCGGGCAGGTTCATTCTCGCCGCCGCCATAACCATTCCGGGTACAATCTTGTCGCAGTTCGGAATGAACACAACGCCGTCCAGCGGGTGAGCGGTGAGCATTACCTCAATGCTGTCCGCGATAAGCTCTCTTGAAGCGAGGGAGTATCTCATACCCTTGTGGTTCATCGCAAGTCCGTCGCATACGCCGATGGTGAAGAACTCGAACGGAACGCCGCCCGCGTTTCTGATACCGTCCTTAACGTAACGGGAAATCTCGTGAAGGTGCTGGTGTCCGGGAACGTAGTCGCTTGCCGCGCAGACAACCGCGATAAACGGCTCTTCTATCAGGGCGAATGGCGCAGCAAACATTCACAAGACCCACTTGCCGCCCAGAACCCGCCATTCGTTCCCCGAAAAATGTTGAAATAGAATTGCCGTCTATAATTTGCGTCAGCAACCAAGGCCCCCTCCTTGAGTTGTTCTGCTTTGATCCCCAACAAGCAGCTTTAGGCGGCGCCCGACGCCGCTTCCCCTCCTTATAAATCCGGTGGAGCCCCCTCTCCACCGGATTTCTTTT
>SFHN01000202.1 GCA_004555635.1 [Eubacterium] saphenum | reverse complement strand
ACTTCTGTATACACAAAAAACCACCGGCTTAATCGCTTGAACCGGTGGTTGTGATTATTATCAGATGAACGCGTAGTTGCTCTTACCGCTCTTCTTAACGGAGTACATCGCGTCGTCAGCCTTACCGATGAGGTACTCAACACGCGTGTTGTAGTCGTCCTTGATTACCGCGATACCGATGGATACAGAAATCGAAAGGTGCTCGCCGATGTCTGCGTCAAAGCCCGCGTCAAGCTTCTGGATAACCTGCTGCGCAACCTGTGCGGGGTCGTTAAGCTCCGCGTTGCGAATGCACGCGATAAACTCGTCGCCGCCGTAGCGTCCCGCAAATCCGTAGTCGCCGACAATCGACTGAATTGTCTTTGCAACGTACTGGAGAACCTGGTCGCCTGTCGCGTGGGAGTAGTTATCGTTGTAGTGCTTGAAGTCGTCTACGTCGATAAACAGAACCGCCATCTCGCTCTTTCTAGCCTCGGAAAGAGCAATCTCATTGTCAATCTGGCTCTCGATTGTTTCGCGGTTATAGAGCTGAGTGAGCGCGTCGTAGCTTGCGCGCGCGGTGAGCTGCTGCTCGGACTTCTTTGCGCGGTCGATATCAACCATAACGCCGACAACCTTCAGCGGCTTGTTATCCTTATCGTAGAGGGTAGCCGTTCTCATAAGCACCCAGATAAAGTCGCCGTAGATGTTCTTCATACGGTACTCGTTGCGCTCGAACGCCTTGCCCTTTTCGAGCTGGTCGAGGTCCTCTCTGTAACGGTCCGCGTCGTCGGGGTGGAGCTTTGCTTTAAGCAGGAAGCTGTCGCCGAAGTGGTCGGACGGAGCGCGGTAGGAGAACTTCTTGTTGAAGTTGTTTGAGAAGAACACTTCGTTGGACTTGAAGTTCCACTCGAAGATGATGTTGTCGGACATCTCGATGATGGTTCTGTAACGGTCCTCGCTTACGACGATTTCGTCAACAAGGTTGTTGAACGCGCGGGAAATCTGACCGTACTCGTTATTGCTTACGGTGCTGATACGCGCCTCGTGGTCGCCGCGGCGAATCTTCTCAAGCGTTTCCTCAATAATCTTCAGCGGCTTGGTTACGATGATTGCAACTACGATAGCGCCTGCGATGCAAAGTATTCCGAGCAGAACGGTTGCCGCAATCATAGGCGAACCGGAGGGCTGGGAGATGATGAGTGCTCTGCTTGTGGGGCAGCTTACGAGCGCAACAAGACCGTTTTCGCCGCCGACTCTAATCATACAAGCTTCCTGCGCAGCGCTTATGATAGCGCCGTCGTTTGCGGTGTAGCTGATTACCTCGGAGGGAACGTTATCCTGAAGGGTTGCGATTTTGTCGGTTACGGAAGCAGGGTACTGATTCATAAGGTTGTTTGCATAGCCCGAACCTGCTGTCCAGATCCTTCTGGGGTCAATAACGATAAGACGACCCTGATTGTAGAAGGTAGAGTTGTTGGTGTCCTTAGAGATAAACTGATCGGAGGAGATATCGTAGGAGATGATAAGCTTGCTGTTGCCGAGCTTTCTCTGAATGAACATTGTTGCGTCCTTGCTGCTGCCCGTTTTCTCGGAGCTTAAGACGTCGTTTATGTAGAGAACATCGTCGGCATACTGCGCATATCTCTCATAGCTTTCGAGAACGGTGCCCGTCATTTTGCCGCAGAAAACCTTACCGGTGCTGTCAACAAGCTGCGCGCTGACAACGGAGGGGTTCTCTGCGGAGAAGCTTGTGAGAACCGCGTGCGCCTCATCGGACATAACGCCGGCAGCGGCTGCTTCTTTTATGCAGTCAAGGCTCGCGAGAGTGTTCATATCGCTGTGAACCTCGTCGAGGAATACCGACAGTACCGCTCCCTGATTGGCAACGATGTCGGTAATCTGACGGCGGAACTCCTCCTTGCCGTCTTTTGAAAGGAACATATTCGCGAAGACAGTATACACTATCATCGGTATAAGGGCAAAGCAGATTGCCGCAATGATGAGCATTGTTTTTATTTTCATGTTTTCTCCCCATTTCTGACCCGCTTGGCGGATACTGATTTTTGCCTTACATATATCGACCTCCGCCGCAGCGGACAGTTATAGTAATCCTTTATCATTATAACATAAACAACCCGAGATGTAAACACAAATCACATAAACTTTGACCCCAAAAAAGCATTTTTATGAATATTCACCAAATCGGCAAAATTCATTTTGTTGAGAATATCAAGCATAAGGAAAAAAATAAAATTGTTCCCGCGTTTGCTATTGATTAAAGCGGCGGTTTGTGCTAAAATTATACTATCGGGCTGAAAAGCTGTGAAGAAAAACGCCGTTTCTCGGGAGGTGTGGCAATGAGCCGTGTGCTTAAGGCAAACAGATACAGAATGGTTGCGAACAACGCGTTTGAGATGCCTTTGCCGCTTAAGTTCAGGATTATGAAGAAAAACTGCCCCGTGGCGGAGTATGAGATTTCCGCTGACGAGTCGGTGTCTTTTTGTGTCCTGACAAAGTACAAGGAGGATATGATTACCCCGCTTCACCGCAGGCTTGGTATCGCGGATATCTACTACCTGTTTTCCTGCCGCGTTTTTCAGGACAAAACGCCTTTCACCGCGCAGCAGCTGGGGCTGCTTGGGCTTAGCCGCTAC
The DNA here is from genome assembly GCA_004555635.1 of [Eubacterium] saphenum. Classification (GTDB taxonomy): domain Bacteria; phylum Bacillota; class Clostridia; order Oscillospirales; family Ruminococcaceae; genus CAG-115. The sequence continues at coordinate 611 of SFHN01000202.1, read as the reverse complement.
AACGTTTACGACATTCTGCTGAAAACCCGCGGAATAACCCCGTTCGACAGCTACTGGATAAAGTTTGACGGCGACAGCTGCGACTACGAAAAGGCGCTGGAAATGTTCAACGAGCTTACCGGCGAAAAGGAGGAGCCGCCCGCGCCGCTTCCCGTTTTCGGAAATACATATCTTCCAAATCAGGCTATCGAAGCGCTGTTTGAGCAGAGGGAGAATATCCTTGCGGAGAAAGAGCCGGAGCAGTCGGAGCTTATCTCGGAAATTCTCTCGCAGCACACGGTGGATATATCTGCAATCGACAGGGGAAGCGCCTTGGGCGAAGCCTCCGCGCAGGGCGAAGCTGCGTCGTCGGACAGCGGCGCTGATGATTTCTATTCGGAGATGTCGCTTGGGGAGATAGAATCGCTGCTGACTTCCCTTGGGCTTAATGAGGATACAGCCGCCCCCGAGCCTGCGCCCGAGCCGAGCGGCGGAAAGCTGACGCAGGAGCAGATTGAAGCGATGATGAACGCGGCGCGCGGCGAAGTTGAAGCCGCCCCCGAGCCTGTACCCGAGCCGAGCGGCGGAAAGCTGACGCAGGAGCAGATTGAAGCAATGATGAGCGCGGCGCG
>SFHN01000201.1 GCA_004555635.1 [Eubacterium] saphenum | reverse complement strand
TGCAAAGGTGCCGTCCTGAATTTCGGTAAGAACCTTCTTCATTTCCTTCTTGGTTTCGTCGGTTATGAGGCGCTTGCCTGTTTCGTAATCGCCGAACTCAGCAGTATCGGAGATGGAGTATCTCATTCTGCTGAAGCCGCCCTGGAAGATAAGGTCAACGATGAGCTTCATCTCGTGAATGCACTCAAAGTATGCGTTCTGGGGGTCGTAGCCTGCCTCAACGAGGGTCTCAAAGCCTGCCTTCATCAGAGCGGTTACGCCGCCGCAGAGAACTGCCTGCTCGCCGAACAGGTCGGTTTCGGTTTCGCACTTGAATGTTGTTTCGAGAACGCCTGCGCGTGCGCCGCCGATACCTGCTGCATATGCAAGACCGGTGTCAAGCGCTCTGCCGGTAGCGTCCTGATGTACTGCAACGAGGCAGGGTACGCCGCGGCCTACCTTGTACTCGGAGCGAACGGTATGACCCGGACCCTTGGGAGCAATCATAATAACGTCAACGTCTGCGGGGGGAACGATAAGACCGAAGTGAATGTTAAAGCCGTGAGCAAACATAAGGGTCTTGCCTGCGGTGAGGTTGGGCTTAATGCTTTCCTCATAGAGAGCAGCCTGCTTCTCGTCGTTGATGAGAATCATAATGATGTCTGCCTTCTTCGCAGCGTCGAAAGCGGTAGCTACCTCAAAGCCGTCTGCCTCTGCTACCTTCCAGCTCTTGGAACCCTCGTACAGACCTACAACAACGTTTACGCCGCTGTCCTTGAGGTTCTGCGCGTGAGCGTGACCCTGAGAGCCGTAGCCGATAATAGCAACGGTCTTGCCCTCGAGAAGGGAAAGGTTGCAGTCTTCGGAATGATACATCTTTGCCATAGTAATTATCTCCTTACAAAATATTTTTTTATACGACGCTTATTCAGCGAGGTTGAACTAAGATTAAACGCGGACGGTTGCTTCGCCCTTCTGGATTGCGATTGTGCCGGTGCGGACGATTTCCTTTATCCCGTAGGGTCGCAGCAGCTCCTCGAAATTGCAGAGCGTCTGCTTGTCGTCAGACAGCTCAATCGTTACGCTGTTCTGGCTGATGTCGGAAATTTTCCCGTGCGCCAGCTCAACGATACTGAGTATCTCGGGGCGCTGCTTTGCGGTGCAGCTGACCTTAATCAGCACAAGCTCGCGCGAAATCATACTGTCGGCGGCGAGCGTCTTTACCTTGATGACGTCAATCAGCTTGTTGAGCTGCTTTTCTATCTGCTCGAGGGTATAGTCGCTGCCGTCCGCGACGATTGTCACGCGGGAGATGTTTACGTCGTCCGTAACGCCAACCGCAAGGCTGTCGATGTTAAACCCGCGCCGCGCGAAAAGACCCGATATACGGGCGAGAACGCCGGGGTGGTTTTCTACTAAAACGGAAATTGTATGCTTCATTTTTTACTCCTCCCGTTAAAGTATCGTCTTTTCAAACTCCTCGACCGCTACCTCAATGAGGAACGGCTTGTCCGAGGAAATCATACGCTTTACCGCGTCCTCCGCCTTGTCAATGCTGTCTACGAGGACATTTTCTATACCGTAGGCATCGGCGATTGCGGTGTAGCTGGGGCTGCCGTCAAGCGATACTGCGGTGAGTCTGTTTTCGTAGGATTTGGTTTGCAACTCTCTTACCATACCGAGCCAGCGGTTTCGCATTACGATAATTTTTATGTTAATACCGTGCTGAACTGCGGTGGCAAGCTCCATAAACTGCATCTGGAACGAGCCGTCGCCGCATACCGCAACGACCTCCGCGCCTGGGTCAGCCGCCTTTGCGCCGATAGCCGCGGGGACGGAATAGCCCATTGTGCCCATACCGCCAGAGGTAAGAAATCTTCCCTCGGAGAACGTGAGGTTGCGCGCCGTCCAAATCTGATTCTGCCCGACGTCCGCGACGACAACGGAGTATTTCGGCAGGTACTTATCCAGCACCCGCATAAACTGTTTCGGGTTTACATAGCCCTCTGCGGCGGGAACAGGCTCGCTTTCCGCGCGATAGCTGTCAAGCTCCGCTTTCCAGTCGGAGTGATTCTGCTGCTCGGTGAACTGCTCGAGCGTCGAAATAATTTGCCCGAGAACCAGCGTTATATCGCCGACAATCGGGATATGCGCGTCGATATTCTTGCCGATTTCGGCGGGGTCGATGTCAATGTGAATGACCGTCATATCAGTGCGCTTTTTCATAGCGGAAATTGCTCTGTCGCCAAGACGCGCGCCGAGGACAATCAGCGTGTCGCAGTGGTTGACCGCGTAGTTTGCGGCTTTGCTGCCGTGCATTCCGACCATACCGTAATAGCAAGGGCTGTCGGTGGGAACGGTGCCAAGTCCCATCATTGTGGAAACCACGGGGATATCGGTGAGCTGCGCAAGCTTTCTGCAAAGCCTTACGCCGTCGCCCGTGAACAGACCGCCGCCCGCGCAGATAAGCGGTTTTTTCGCTTCAAGAAGCTGTTGAACCGCGCGTTTTATCTGATAGCCGTTGCCCATTGTGGTGGGGCGGTAGGAGCGTATATCCACGGTTTCGGGATACTCGAAATCTATCTCCGCTTTCTGAACGTCATACGGGATATCAATCAGCACGGGACCGCGTCTTCCCGTGCCTGCTAAATAAAACGCCTTTTTGAACACATCTGCGGTGTCCTCGGGGCGCTTCAGCAGATAGCTGTGCTTTACAAACGGCTCTGCAGAGCCTGTTATGTCCGCCTCCTGAAAAACGTCACGGCCGATTTGGTCGGAGTTTACCTGACCCGTGATAACCACCATCGGAACGGAATCCATATAGGCGGTGGCGATTGCGGTGATAAGGTTAAGCGCGCCCGGACCGCTTGTTGCGATTGCGACGGCGGGCTTTCCCGTAATGCGCGCGTATCCGCTTGCAGCGTGGCCGCCGTTCACCTCGTGGCGAACAAGAACGTGGCGGATATCGGTTTTATATAGCTCGTCGTAGAAGGGGCAGATAGCGGCGCCCGGATAGCCGAAAACGGTGGAAATATGCTCGGCTTTAAGGCACTCGGTCATTGCCTTTGCGACTGTCATTCGTACTTTACTCAAAAGAACATTCCCCTCGGATTTGCTTTAACAATTTAGTGCGCGACATAGGTTTGCGCATAGATATACTAATATACTTTACCATTATAGCAAATCCGCGCCGCATTGTCAAGGGGGGAGCGGCGGTTTTCTCTGAAATTCGGCGGTTTTGCCGTCCGCATCGCCCGTGAACTGCGCTTTACAAAAACAACCCGAGAGAA
>SFHN01000200.1 GCA_004555635.1 [Eubacterium] saphenum | reverse complement strand
CCCTTTTTAGGCTCCAAATTATATTTTACCACACTTTATCAATATAGTCAAGGGAAAAATAGCATTCTTTGACCTTGCGCGGAAAAATTCTCCTTCAAATTTTAAGAAAAAAAGTCCCCCGAAATGCCGTAAGCAAATCGGGGGACAGTAAAGTAAGTTCATATGTCAGACTGCGTATGTATCAACGCGGGAAAATACCTTTGTTTTAGCGAGAACAAACGCGAGAACAACGCCAAGCACGCAGCCGAAAACACCCTGAACTGTGTTTCCGAGAACGCCTGCAAACGCACCCGCAAAGCCGTAGCCAAGCACGGTGGACTCACACAGATAGTAGCCGAGAACCATAATCACCTCGCCCGCAAATGCGCCGATAGCGTGACCGAGAAGCATATACTTTGCGCCAAGCTTCTTTGTAACCGCGCCCGCGATAAGTGCCGCAGCAAGAGCGATAAGTCCCTTTACAACGAAGGTAATCGGCACACACTGGTAGTAGCCCGAGAAAAGGTCCGCGAGTGCGGAGCCGATTCCGCCTGCCGCAAAGCCATAGGCAGGACCCAGAACCCACGCCGCAACAAGAATGAAACAGTCTCCAAAGTTCACATAGCCGCCGACGGGAGTGGGAATCTGAATGAGCATTGTAGCAACGCAGATAAGAGCCGCAAACATTGCTGCAATGCATAGCTTGATAAGCTTGGTTTTGCTGTTTTCTTTCATTGTGTTATCTCCTTGGTTATGTTGGATATGTTTTGCAGGATTATGTCTGTTCCCTGCTTTACTTAGATTATAGCACGTTTTGGCAATATCTCAATATCCAAATTGATATTACTTAACAAGACCAGATTACAAGCGGGAAGCAAGCGCTTTTGCAAGCTTTTCTTCGTCGGCGGAGTGGTAGTTGACGATGTAGCTTCCGCGCGGGGCTTCTTCGGGGTTCTGATAATATTCGGACAGCGGCGTTACCCTAAGCCCGCAGCTTTCGCACAGCGGGATTATTACGGCTGCTTCGCTGTATATTGTCATAGTAAAATGAAGTCCTGCGTTTTCCTCGGACGTTGTGACAGCATTTCCAAAGCTCTCCACAAGGCGCAGGACCTTTTCGCGTACGCGGCGGTAGCGCTTTTTCGTGCGGTTAATGTGCCGCTCGAAATAGCCCTCCGAGATAAAGCGCGCCAAAGTATACTGCTCAAACGACGGCACGGAGCAGGAGTAAAAGCCCAAGCGCTTATGCCAAAGCTTGTACAGCTCATTCGGCAGGCACATATAGCTTATTCTGACCGAGGGGGCAATCGTCAGCGAAAACGTGTTGATGTACACTACCCTGCCGCCGCTGTCCATTCCGAACATTGTCGGCACGGGCTTTCCGCCCCAGCGAAATTCGCTGTCATAGTCGTCCTCAATGATATAGCGCCCGCTTTTCTGCTCCGCCCAGTTCATTATCGCCAGGCGGCGGGAAATCGGCATTACAATGCCCGTTGGATAGTGGTGTGCGGGGGAAATGTGCGCTATGTCAACGCTGCTTTCCGCAAGCGCTTCTATACTCATTCCCTCGTCGTCAAGCTCGATATGCTCGCATTTTACGCCGTTAAGCTCATATATCTTTGGAAGCTTCTCATAACCGGGGTTTTCAACACCGACGCACTTATCCCTGCCGAAAAGCTGAATCAGCAGATTATAGAGATACTCCGTACCGCTGCCGACGATTATCTGCTCGGGCGGTACATAAAATCCGCGTGCGCGGTAGAGATAATCCGACAGCGCGGTGCAAAGCTCCTCGGCACCTCCGTTTCTGACAGGACGGAGAATTGCGCTTCCCTTTTCGAGAATTACGGAGCGCATCAGCCTTGCCCAGACAGTAAAAGGGAAAGCGTTATCGTCGGGCTTTTCCAAAGCGATATCGGAGCGCTCCTCAAAAATGGGAAGCGCTGCGGGCTTCGCTGTATTTACGGGAAAAGCTTCCCCGCTAAAGTGGACATAGTAGCCGCTTCGCTCGCGCGCCTTTACATAGCCCTCCGCGATAAGCTGCGCGTAGGCGTTTTCTACTGTGACAAGGCTAACGCCGCTATTTTCGGCAATGCTGCGCTTTGACGGAAGCTTTTCGCCGTGAGATAGCCTGCCGCAGAGTATATCCTGCTTAATTTGCTCGTAAAGCTGCTCGTAGAGCGACTTTTGCGAGTTTTTGCTTAGTGTGTATGACATAATCTGATACCTGTTAATTTAACGTTCGGGTTAATCCGAAAAGTGTTTTCCCTGCCACGAATCAAGCTCGCGCTGACGGCGGTCAATTCCGCCAAGCACCGCAATTTTATCAGCGCTCCAAAGCGGTGCGATAAGCGTTTTTTTGTCTCCGTCGCCCGTCAGCCGCTCAATTACCGTTTCGGGCGGGAGAAGCTCAAGCTGCCTTACAACCGTGTCGATATACTCCTCCCTGCTAAGCGGAGTGTACTCCCCGCGCTCATAAATGCGGTGCAATTCCGTGCCGCGGATAACGTGAAGAAGGTGGATTTTCACCCCATCGGGACGAAGCCTTCCGAGAAGGCGCGCGGTGTTAAGCATTCCCTCGCGAGTATCGCCCGGAAGCCCGTTTATTATGTGAACGCAGACGCGGATATTATGCTTTTTCAGCAAGGAATATCCGCTTAGAAATTCCTCGTATGTATGGCAGCGGTTGATTGCTTTTGCTATTTCGTTATCGGCTGTCTGAAGCCCAAGCTCAACCGTCACGGGAACGGGAAGCAAAGCAAGCATAAGCGCCTTTTCCTCGTTGATACAGTCGGCGCGCGTTGCAAGCGAAATCGCGCAGGCGCCAAAAGAAACAGCCTCACGGCAAAGGGCTTCAATTCGCTCGGCCGGCGCATAGGTGTTGGAATGCGACTGAAAATATGCTAAGAACTTTGCTGTCGGATCTTTTTTCAGTATGCGCTCTTTTTCGCGGGCAAGCTGTTCGGTAACGGAAAGCGTGCCGTCGGGCGAAAAGTACCTGCTTCCTCCGTCGCAGAAGATGCAGCCGCCCGTGCCGCGCGTGCCGTCGATGTTAGGACAGGAAAAGCCCGCGTCAACCGAGGCTTTATAAACCCTGCCGCCAAACACGGCGCGGTTGTGATAATAAAGCGTATGATAGCGCTTGTTGTCAAAGGAAAACGGGAACTGATTTCGCTGCTTACTTTCCATAGTGCTCCTTTTCAAAGATGAAATCAGAGCAGGGCGTGTCAACGCTTACCCAGAAATGCTTCTCGCAGCTTTGCTCGTTTTGGCAGGTTTTTGAAGCGGCGTTGTA
>SFHN01000199.1 GCA_004555635.1 [Eubacterium] saphenum | reverse complement strand
GAACGGCAGGTTATCACGCTTTATTATTATAAGAATATGAAATACTCTGACATAGCAAAGGCGCTCGGAATAACCGTCGGCAGGGTGTGTCAGATTAACGCGAAGGCGACGCTTGCGCTTAAGTCAAAGCTCGAGCCGTATGTGAAGGGAGGAGCATAAATGAACAGAGGCTACTACTACGCCAGCAACGGAATGATACTCAGCCAGAGAAAGCTGAACACCATCGGAAACAACCTCACGAATATGTCCACCGCGGGCTACAAGCGCGACACCGCCGTTGTCCGCAGCTTTGACGAGCAGCTTATACTCGTCAAGCACCGTCAGGAGCTTTCGGGAACGTTCTCTCACAACTACATTGACGAGAGCAACACCGACCTTCAGCAAGGCTCGCTTGAGTACACAGACCGCCCGTTTGACGTGGCGATACACGGCGACGTTTACTTCAACATCGCGGGCTACAACGGCGAAACAATGCTCACCAGAAACGGTCAGTGGGAGCTTGACAGCGAGGGCTACCTCTGCCTGTCAACCTCGGGGCGTATCCTCGGCGAAAACGGCGAGATTTATCTCGGAAACGACGACTTTGTGATAGACGTTGACGGCAGGATTTACCAGAACGGCGAGTATGTAGACAGGCTTCGTCTGTCCTATATCCCGCCCGACGGGAACATCGACAAGTTCGGCGTTAATATGTTCACCTCGGAAGACGCGACCGACGTTCCCGAGGACGCAAAGTTCGATATCATACAGGGCGCATACGAGCGCTCCAACATCGACCTCAACTACGAGATGACGATGATGATGAACACAAACAGAATTTACGAGGCTTCGAGCGCGATTTTGAAGCTCTGCGACAGTATGAACCAGAGAGCCGCGACGCTCTGCAAGCTCAACGGCTGATAACAGGCGGGAGGACAGAATATGAACATAGCTTTTCATACGGGAAAAACCGCGATGATTGCACAGGCGCAGGCGCTTAACGTCTACGGCAACAACATCGCGAATATAAACACCTACGGCTACCAGTCGCAGCGACCCACCTTCGCCGACACGCTGTACACCGTTCAGCGCGAAACCGAGCCGGAGTATCAAGAGGGTCACGGCGCGTATGTGCAGAAAACCGACGTTATGTTCGGCGAGAGCCATTTTTACAGCACAGGCAGGCTGACCGACTTTGCGCCCGCGCTTGACGGCTTTTTCGCTGTGCAGGACCGCTTTGGCGACGTAAACTACACCCGCGACGGCGCGTTCAATATGACGCAGGGCGAGGGCGGCGAGTGGTATCTCGTAAGCGCTTCGGGCGAGTATGTTCTCGACTACGATTTGAACAGGATTGTCGTACCCTTTAACGAGGACGGAACTGTTCCCGATTACAGCGAGCTTGCTACGATGATAGGCGTTTTCAAATTTGAGAACCCCCACGGGATAGAGGCGCTCGGCACAAACCGCTATACCGCGACGGAAAGAAGCGGCGAGGCGGTTGCCGACCCCACGATGGAGAAGCTTCAGGGCGTGCTTGTGGCGTCAAACGTTGAGCTTTCCACGCAGATGGTAAAGCTCATCGAAACCCAGCGCGCATATCAGATAAGCTCGCGCGTGGTTACGACCGCCGACGAGTTCACCCGCATAGCAAACAATCTCCGTTAACACATTTTCCGCCGCACGGCGAAATTGCGGGCTTCTCGACAGCCCCTGGATGAGTTTTTGATAAGCTGAATTTTCCGCCGTAATACGGCGGAAAATTATTAAGCGAGGTAAGAAATGGGAAAGAATTATGACGAGCTTTCGGCGGTCGAGCTTGACTGCCTGAAGGAGATAGGAAACATCGGCTCGGGCAGCGCAGCTTCGTCGCTCGCGCAGATGCTCGGAAAGAACATTATAATGCGCGTGCCCGATGTCCGCGTTATGGATTATGAGCACGTCATTGACGAGATGGGCGGCCCCGAAAAGATTATCACGGGACTTCTTGTGCGGCTTGACGGCGATATCAAGGGAATGATTATGTTCCTGCTCGAGGAGAGCGTCGCAAAGCTTGTGCTGTCGTCGTTTTTAGGTACGGAGCAGTCCGCGCCGCTTGTTGCGCTCGACGAAATCGGCATAAGCGCGATAAAGGAAATGGGCAACATTATGGCAGGCTCCTATCTTCAGGCAATCGCTGGGCTTACGGGAATGTTTATAGATATGACTGTGCCTTCTATGACGATAGATATGCTCGGCGCGATTATGAGCGTGCCTATCATAGAGTTTGCCGAGGTGGGCGACAGGGTTCTGTTTATTGATGAGGGTTTTGTCGTGGACGGAGTTGACATAAAGTCGAACATTATCCTTATCCCCGAGATGAGCTCGCTTAACACGCTTATGAAGAAGCTCGGTGTATGCTGATGGGAAATATAACTGTCGGAATATCCGACCTTAAGGTTTGCAGAAAGCCCGATGTGCTGGTTACATACGCGCTCGGCTCATGCGTCGGGATATGCCTGCTGGACAGCGTTTCGGGCGTCGGCGGTATGTCGCATATAATGCTCCCCGACAGTACGGCGCTTTCGGGCGGCGCGGCTATGCCGATGCGCTTTGCCGACAGCGCGGTGCCTATGCTTATTCAGCAGATGATTGCGCTCGGCGCGAGCCGCAGCAGGCTCACCGCAAAAATAGCGGGCGGCGCGCTTATGTTCGCAACAAAGAGCGACAGCCTAAATATCGGCGAGCGTAATGTCACCGCTGTAAAGGAGGCGCTTCGCCGCGAGGGAATCCCGATTATCGCGGAGGATACGGGGCTGAACTACGGACGGACGGTTTTCTTCCACCCCGAAACGGGAGTTATGGAGATAAGGTCTGCCGCAAAGCCCACGAAAGAACTGTAACAGTTCCGCAAAATCACACCTGTGCATTTTCGCACCGTGATTTTGCGGTAATTTTTTTTATAAACCTCGGATTTGCTATTTACAAAACGAGAAGAATGTGGTACAATAAATATGTTAAATTGAAAATCTATGCTTGCCGACAGGTGGGCGCGGTTTTCAGAGTACGGGCTAGCGTATAAGTGGTTTTTGCGGGACGCCCAAATTTTAAGGAGGAAAAAACCAATGGCAAGACAAAAGCTTACGATGGATGGTAACAACGCCGCAGGTCACGTGTCCTATGCGTTTACCGACTTAGCTGCAATTTACCCCATCACCCCCTCATCCGTAATGGCTGAGGTTACCGATTCCTGGTCCACCGCAGGAAGAAAGAACATCTTCGGTGAGCAGGTAAAGGTTGTTGAGATGCAGTCCGAGGCGGGCGCTGCGGGTGCTGTTCACGGCTCCCTTTCCGCAGGTG
>SFHN01000198.1 GCA_004555635.1 [Eubacterium] saphenum | reverse complement strand
CTCACTCCCGAAAATGAGGAGGCACTGAAGGAGGTTCTCGGCGCGTTTGCCAAGGACTATGTCGGCTGATTTTGAAAGGAGTTTTTTATGAAGCAGGCTTCTTTTGTATTAAGCATTATCGCAACCGTTATCGCGGTAGTTACCGCCGCGGCAGTCGTATGGCTGTATATCGAGAAAAAGGTCAGATACATTACGACAGACGAAAACGTTCAGTAATCGTATGACCTTGCTTCACCTATTAACTTTGGGGGTGAGATTATAGCAGCAGGAAATATGAAGGACATAAAGCGCCGCATAAAGTCCGTCGGCTCAACCCGACAGATTACAAAGGCGATGGAGCTTGTGTCCTCCAGCAAACTCCGCAAGGCAAAGCTGCACGCAGAGCAGGCTCGTCCTTACTTCGACGAGCTTTACAAGTCGATGTGCGAGATTGCCTCGGCGAATACGGATTTCTCCACCGTTTTCACGGTAAAGCGCCCCGTAAAGCACCGCCTGTTTATCGTCATCGCGGGCGACAGGGGACTTGCGGGCGGCTACAACTCAAACGTGCTTAAGCTCGCTGCTTCTGCTCACGCGGGCGACGCGGAAAAGCCGAAGATAATCGCAATCGGCAGAAAATCCATTGAGTATTTCACAAAGCGCGGATACGAGGTTGTCGCTTCCTATGCGGGAATAGCAGAGCATATCAAGCCTAATCAGGCGCAGGATATCGCAGACCTTGCTATCGGGCTTTTCAGAAATGGCGAGGTTGACGACGTGCAGATTTTCTTCACGATGTTCAACTCCTCCATCTCACAGGTCGAGCAGCAAATGGCGGTTCTCCCTATGGAAACCGTAAAGCTCGACAACTACGGCACGATGAACTACGACCCCTCTCCCGAGGCGGTGTTCAACCGTATTGTGCCGAAATTTACCGCGTCGCTTGTGCAGTGCGCGGTGGTTGAGAGCTACGCTTCCGAGCAGGGCGCGCGCCGCACCGCTATGGAAAACGCAACTGACAACGCCGACGCAATGACAGAGAGCCTGTCTCTGCTGTATAACCGTGCGCGTCAGGCGAGCATTACAACAGAGATTATTGATATCGTTTCGGGCGCGACGGCGCAGGAGTGATATCGCAGCGGCAGCATAAAGCGCTGCGGGTCTGCAATTCCTATAAGAAAGGAAAAGTCAGAGTATGACAAATCAGAACATAGGCACTATCGTTCAGGTTATCGGTGCGGTGCTTGATATCAGGTTCTCTCCCGAACACCTGCCGAATCTTCTGAATGCCGTTGAGATAGACAACCACGGCGCAAGGCTGGTTGTAGAGGTTGCGCAGCACATCGGCGACGACACCGTTCGCTGTATCGCTATGGGCAGCACCGACGGTCTTGTCAGAGGTATGGAGGCAGTTGACACGGGCGCTTCGATAAAGGTTCCCGTCGGCCCCTGCACGCTCGGCAGAATTTTCAACCTGCTTGGCGAGGCGGTTGACAACAAGCCCCAGCCCGAGGCGGAGGAGAAGTGGGAAATCCACCGTGAAGCTCCGAAATTCGAGGAGCAGGAGGCTTCGAACGAGGTTCTCGAAACGGGAATCAAGGTAGTTGACCTTATCGCGCCCTACCTCAAGGGCGGTAAAATCGGACTGTTTGGCGGCGCGGGCGTCGGCAAGACGGTTCTTATTATGGAGCTTATCAACAACGTCGCAAAGCAGCACGGCGGTATCTCGGTATTCACGGGCGTCGGCGAGCGCACCCGTGAGGGCAACGACCTTTACAGGGAAATGACCGAGTCGGGCGTTATTAACAAGACCGCGCTGGTTTACGGTCAGATGAACGAGCCGCCGGGAGCGAGAATGCGAGTTGCGCTTTCGGGACTTACTATGGCGGAGTATTTCCGCGACAGAGAGGGACAGGACGTTCTTCTGTTTATCGACAATATCTTCCGTTTCACGCAGGCAGGCTCGGAGGTTTCCGCGCTGCTTGGACGTATGCCCTCTGCCGTTGGCTATCAGCCCACCCTTGCAACAGAGATGGGCGCGCTTCAGGAGCGTATCACCTCTACGAAGAAGGGTTCTATCACGTCCGTTCAGGCGGTTTATGTTCCTGCGGACGACCTTACCGACCCCGCTCCCGCAACCACCTTCGCGCACCTTGACGCTACGACGGTTCTTTCGAGAAACATCGCGTCTATGGGTATCTACCCCGCGGTTGACCCTCTGGAGTCTACGTCGCGCATACTGACCCCCGAGATTGTTGGCGAGGAGCACTACAAGGTTGCTCGTGAGGTTCAGGCTATTCTTCAGCGCTACAACGAGCTTCAGGATATCATCGCAATTCTCGGTATGGATGAACTTTCCGACGAGGACAGGCTGACGGTATCTCGCGCGAGAAAGATTCAGCGCTTCCTGTCGCAGCCGTTCTCCGTTGCGGAGCAGTTCACGGGTATGGAGGGCAAGTACGTTCCCCTCAAGGAAACCATACGCGGCTTCAAGGAAATCATCGAGGGCAAGCACGACGACCTGCCCGAGAGCGCGTTTCTGTTTGTCGGCACTATCGAAGAAGCTGTCGAGAAGGCAAAGCAGCAGGGATAATCCTTTAGGAAAGGGACAACCGTATGACACCATTCAAGCTCAAGATAATCACACCCGAAAAGGTGTTTTTTGACGGCGAAACCGAGCAGATTATCGTCCGCACGACCGTCGGCGACGTGGGAATACTGAACGGTCACGAGCCTTACTGCGCCGCGCTTGGCATAGGGCAGCTCCGCATAAAGCTTAACGGGGAGTTCCGCCACGCGGCAACCTCGGGCGGGATAGTCAAGGTATCGAAAGAGGGAACGACGATTCTTGTGCAGACCTGCGAGTGGGCGGACGAGATTGACGTAAACCGCGCGAACATCGCGAAGGAGTCTGCCGAGCAGCGGCTTCAGTCCGCGAAGGACGACGCGCAGCTGCGTATGGCTGAGGCGAAGCTTCAGCGCGCGCTCAACCGCATAAACGCCGCAGGCTTTTCCTCGAAATAACTCTCGGTAAATAAATGAAAACCGCTTCCGGCGAAAGTGTCGGGAGCGGTTTTATTTGTCACTATCCTACGATTATTTCGTTAGTTTCTCTGGGCAATATTCGGCGCAAAAGGCGGTCTTAACAAATGTCAATGCATACAAAACGAAAATGCATTATAATCATCACAGAGGTGATGAGAATGAAAGACACAAATTTTGCGAATGCGGAAAAGGCGCTGGGGATAACCATAGAATTAACCTTTATCGTGGCGGGATATGAGGTGCTGCGTTCGTGCAGCAATTATAAAGAGGGAATGAATTTTCTTGACATCGCCAGCTTTGCAAACGCTGACCTAAGCACCTA
>SFHN01000197.1 GCA_004555635.1 [Eubacterium] saphenum | reverse complement strand
GCAATCGGCGTGAGCGTGTATACCTTAATTGAGGCTGTTATCGCTTATTTTGTAGTATATTCGCCGCTTTTCATAAAGCCGCTTTATGCGAGCGCGGAGCAGTACAGAGAGATGGGAAAGGAATGCACCATCACCCTTTTCAAGAACTCTTTTGCTGTCGCAGACGCAAACAGCATTGTTCTGTCCCTCTCGGGAACCCTGCTTAACATAATCCTGCTTATTCTGGCGCTTTCCGGTTCGGTTATACTGCTGTCGTTCTTCTTCTTTAAGGGATATGCGTTTGCAAAGAGCTATCTTATCGCTGTTTTCGGAGCGAAGGCAGTTATTGGCCTGTCCGCCGTTATGGTTCCTCTGACAAGCCTTAAAAACGTTATGAGAATTTTCGGCATTGCTACCGCCGTAATAAGCCTGTTCCTGTGCGGACTGTTCGTTTACCTTAATGCGGTCGAATACGCGGAGGATATGCTCTACACCGACGAGCAGAAAGCCGCTATGAAAAAGCGCGGCATTTTCGGCGGCGTTATGTTCGTGATACTCGCAGCGGCGATGGTATTCGAGAGCAAGTCGGTTTACTCCCTCGGCGGAAACTGGTCAAAGCTCCTCGGCTGGACAAACGATACCGGCATTGTTCAGGGCATTGTTCCCGCTTTGCTTATCGCGGTAGGACTTATCGCTGCCTGCACATATGTAATTGAAGGCGACTGGGCGGAGTATTTCTTCTTCTCGTTTGGCGCGGCGGCTGCGATATCCGATATCGTGGCGCTCATAAACAAGTTCAGACTTAACCCCGGCTTCGGCACCTCCACCGTGTTCCTTTGCCTTGCGCTTGCCGCTTCCGCTGTGATTGCGGTGCTTGCGTTCACAAAGATTATGAAGCGCGGTCTTTTCACAAAGCCCGATGCCGCAAACAAGAAGGCTTACATTGCCGTGCTTATCACGGCAGGCTCCATCGTGCTCAGCTTTGCACTTACGCTTGCGGCTAACCTTCTGCTTGACAGACAGCTTTACCCCGGCGTTGCAATGGGCGCTATGGATATAATGTACCTCATCGTTTACGGCGGCGCTACGCTGTTCCTTGCGACTGCCATGCTCGGCGGAAACAGCTTTACAAAGTTCGGAACGCTTGCGCTGTACATTCTTGTTGCTCCCAACGCGTTTGAGAACATCTTTATCGCATTCGCAAAGAGAAGCGCATTCGTAGCCGCAAACCCCGGTCTGCACGGCTACAACTACATAATCATCGGCGTGCTTTACATTCTCGCGTTTGTTTCCTGCTTCGGAATTATCGCAAGCTTTATCGTAAAGGACGTAGACAGCTACCTCTACTCTAAGCGCTACTCATAAGCGTTTCCAAAAATACAAACCCTGACGGCACTGCATTTTGCGGTGCCGTTTTCTTTTGCCCCGCCAAAAGTTACAATCAACAAAGCTGTTTTTGTCTAATATGTAGAAAATGGGCGGACAAGGACAAAACGCGTTGAATTTGCGCGGGAAATGTGCTAGAATAACAATAGTGTACAAAAAAGAAACGGAGATGTTTCCAACGGAAGAAAAATACAATGTGGGGATTGTAGAGAAAAGCGTTCACGGCACAAAGCCGCCCCCCTTTGTCGGCAACATAATGCTGCTCATAACCGCGATGATATGGGGCTCGGCGTTTGTCGCGCAGAGTATGGGAATGGATTATGTCGAGCCGTTCACATACAACACGGTAAGGTCGTTTGTCGGCGCGCTGGTGCTTATCCCCGTGATACCGATTTTCCGCGCGATGAGAAAAAAGCGCGGCGAAAAGCCCTATAACACAAAAGCGACGCTTCTCGGCGGCGTTTGCTGCGGATTAGCGCTGTTTGCGGCAAGCTCGCTTCAGCAAATCGGAATAAGTATGACCACCGCAGGAAAAGCGGGGTTCATCACTGCGCTGTACATAATCCTTGTGCCGATACTCGGTTTTTCCCTGAAAAAGAAAACGCCGAAGAAAATCTGGCTGTGCGCGGCGGTCGCAATCGTGGGGTTCTACTTACTGTGCATAAAGAGCGATTTCACGCTGTCAAAGGGCGATTTTTATGTGCTGCTGTGCGCGGTTGTTTTCTCGGTTCACATTCTCGTGATTGACTATTTTATCGGGAAAAACACCGACGGCGTGATGATGTCCTGCGTTCAGTTTTTCGTGGTGGGAATACTTTCGATACCCGCTATGTTTATCTTTGAAATACCGACGCTTGAAAACATTTTTGAAGCGAGATACGCGATTCTTTACGCGGGCGTGCTTTCGTCGGGCGTGGCGTATACGCTTCAGATAATCGGTCAGCGCTACACAAGCTCAACGGTCGCAACGCTGATTATGAGCTTGGAGTCGGTTTTCGCGGCGCTGTCGGGCTGGCTGGTACTCCATGAGCAGATGTCGCTTAAGGAGTTTATCGGCTGCGTGCTGGTTTTCGCGGCGGTAATTTTTGCGCAGCTCCCGTCAAGGGAAGATATAAAAAAGGAGAAAAGTCAATGAAACCTAAGAAGTATCTCAGCAAAATCATCTTTGCACTGATAGTTGTCGCGTTTATTATCGCGTGCGCGGTAATGACCGACATCAGCAGCGCAATCGGCTCGATGTGGTCGCTGCTCCCGCCTATTGTGGCAATCGGACTTGCGCTCATCACAAAGGAGGTTTACTCCTCGCTGTTTATCGGAATATTGACGGGCGGCTTAATCTACGCAATCGCGACAGCCTCCGGCTTTGAGGGAATGTTCAACGCAGTTGTACAAGCGGGACTTATCGCAAACCTCTCCGACAGCTACAACGTCGGCATACTGATATTCCTCGTTGTGCTCGGCATTATTGTTGTTCTTATGAACAAGGCGGGCGGCAGCCGCGCCTACGGCGAATGGGCCGCAAAGCACATTAAAAACCGTCAGGGCGCAACCTTTGCAACGTTTTTGCTCGGCGCGCTTATCTTCGTTGACGACTATTTCAACTGCCTTACCGTCGGCTCGGTTATGCGCCCTGTTACAGACAAGCACAAGGTTTCCCGTGCAAAGCTCGCGTACCTTATCGACGCTACTGCGGCGCCTATCTGCATTATCGCCCCGATTTCCTCTTGGGCGGCGGCGGTCAGCGGCACGGTTGACGGCGTAAACGGCATTCAGCTGTTTGTCCAGACAATTCCCTACAACCTTTACGCGCTGCTGAGTATTGTTATGGTTATCTTCATCGCGCTTGCAAACTTCGACTTCGGTCCGATGAAAACATTCGAGCAGAACGCAATTAACGGCGACCTGTTCACCACAAGAAACAACGTATACCCCGAGGACGACAAGCCCGTTCACTCTAAAGGCAAGGTTATCGACCTCATTATCCC
>SFHN01000196.1 GCA_004555635.1 [Eubacterium] saphenum | reverse complement strand
TTGTTGAAACCGCTGTGTACGACCCTTTGGATATGATGTACGACTTTGAAACGGAAAAGCTTCTTACACCACAGGACTTTTTCGGTGAGAATTGGAGAAGCCTGTTGAGCAGCGACATCGAATGTGATACCGCTTGGGTAAGCCATTTGTCCGCCGACGAAGTATGGGTTTCGTATATTGGCAGCGATGGGAAGATTAACTCTGTGGTGCTGAATAAAGCGGAATAGCAGTATTTTTTCCCCGGCAAAGCTGGGGCAAAAAATGGATATTAAAAGCCCGCTTCGCGGGCAAAAAATAGTTTTTCGACAGGCTGAGCAGAATAGCATTCTGCTTGCGTTTGTTATTGCACGCACAATAAAACCGAGAGCGACAGCAGCCCTCGGTTTTTCGGGATATGAACTTCTTTTCGGCGGAAAAGTATTTCTGCTTACAATACGAAAATCGTGGAGGTGCGATATGAAATACCGCAGAAAGCTTTTCTCGGTCAAAGACGCTTACAGCTTTGATAACGAGCTGTTTATGAAAGCCGTGCGCGAGAATTTTCTGCACATCACGCGGCGCTGCGACGATTACCGCAGGATAGCCGAGCATTACGGCATCAGTGCAGAGAGCCTCGAAAGTGCGGAGGACATCTCGCGTCTGCCCGTGCTGCCCACGCTTCTTTTCAAGAAGCACCGCATTTCCTGCAAGGGCGCATGCGCTGTTCGCGCTACTTCGTCGGGAACAAGCGGGCGGTTCAGCGATATCGCATTTGACGTGGGCGGGCTTTTGTGCGGACTGAAAATGGTGCTGCGCATTGCGCCGATGAGGGGGCTGATTTCACCTGTTCCGTGTCATTATATCGTTATGGGCTATAAGCCCCACCGCGGCAATCGCACTGCTGTTACGAAAACAGCTTTCGGCGCGACGCTTTTCACGCCTGCACTAAGCCGCAGGTACATACTTCGGTACACAAACGGCGGCTATTCGCCCGATTTCGAGGGAGTAATCAACGCCCTGCAAAAGCACGAACATTCGCGCTTCCCGACAAGGCTTATGGGCTTTCCCGCCTACACCTACTTTCTGATGAAGATGATGGACGAGCGCTCGCTTTCGCTGCGACTGCCAAAGGGTTCAAAGATACTTCTCGGCGGCGGCTGGAAGCAGTTCTACGCCGAGCGCACGGACAAAGAGGAGTTCTACCGCCTTGCGGAAAAAGTGCTCGGAATACGCGATGACAGCATTGTGGAGTTTTTCGGCGCCGTTGAGCACCCGATACTCTACTGCGACTGTCCCCGTCATCATTTTCATATCCCCGCGTACAGCCGCGTGTTGATACGGAGCGCGGACACTCTTGCGCCTTTGCCGATTGGGGAAGCGGGGCTTGTCAACCTTGTCACGCCGATGGTTGATAAAACTCCGCTGCTTTCGGTGATGACGGACGATATCGGTGTACTTCACCCCGCAGAGGAATGCGGCTGCGGCATAAAAACGCCGTTTCTTGAGATAATCGGACGTACTGCGCCCGAGGACATAAAGACCTGCGCGGCAGGCGCTGCGGAGCTGCTGAAAGGAGCGGGGCTGTGATACTTTACGGCGGAGAAATTTTTGACGCAAGGGAACAGGACAGGCTTATTGCGGCGCTTGATGAGCGGATATGCAGAACGCTTTCGGAAAAGACGCTTTCGCCCGAAACCGTGATAAGCGCTGCGGAAAAGCTGCGGGCGGATATTGTTCGGGGAGAGTTCGACGAGCTGCTTTTTCCTGTCGGGCTTGAAAATGCAAAACGCTATAAAACGCTTGCGTGTGCTATGCTGAGCCGTGAGAGCCTTGAGCAAAGGCTCGCCGAAGAACTTGGCGGGTATCCGTATAAGCGTGTGACCAATCCACCCGACGGGGTTTCGCCGCAGATAAACATAAGTGTTATGCCGCTTGGGGTAATATTTCACATTGCGGCGGGGAATATGGACGGGCTTCCTGCGATGAGCCTTGCAGAGGGGCTTCTCACGGGGAATGTTAATATCCTGAAGCTGCCCTCAGCGGACAACGGGCTTTCGCTGAAAATCATCTCGCGGCTGATTGACTATGAGCCTGCGCTCGCGGACTTTATCTATGTGTTCGACACGCCGTCGTCGGATATCCACGCAATGAAGCGGCTTGCGGCACTTTCCGACGGCATATCGGTGTGGGGAGGGGAGGCTGCGGTAAAGGCGGTTAGGGCGCTCGCGCCTGTCGGTGCAAAGCTCATTGAGTGGGGCCACAAGCTTGGGCTGTGCTATATCTCGGGATTTGACGGCAGGGAAGAGGAACTGCGCGGACTTGCCGAGCACATTGCTGCGACAAAGCAGCTTCTTTGCAGCTCCTGTCAGACAATTTTCATCGACACCGACGACGAAACCGAGCTAAGACGGTTCTGCGGGGTGTTCCTCCCGCTGCTTGAAGAAGCTGCCGCACGGCACGAGGACAGCTCAATCGGCATACGCGCGAGGGGGACTATTCTCCGACATACCGAGCAGCTTGAAGAAATTCTCGGTGCAAAGCTCCGCGACCCGTGCGAATACAAAGGGCGCGGCTGCCGCCTTATCATAAGAGATGGCGCGCCGGAATTGTCGCCTATGCTTTGCAGCGTTCTCGTCAAAAAACTGCCGCGGCGCGATATCGTTTCCGTCCTGCGGCAGTCAAAGGGCTTTTTGCAAACCGCAGGGTTAATCTGCGCAGAAAGCGACAGGGCTGCGCTTTCCGAAGCGCTGTGCCGAAGCGGCGTCACCCGCGTTACACGTGCCGCGGATATGTCTGTGTATTTCTACGGGGAAGCGCACGACGGCGAGTATCCGCTGCGGCGTTACACCCGAATCATAAACACACAAAGCACAAATTAACTCCGACAAATCGGGGGATACTAAAACAATAAACGACCTTAGATTCTTCCGAGGTCGTTTATTATTCGCATAGCTTAAGGTTTTCAGCTTTACAGACGGGAAGTTCCCGATAACAGTATACGCTTTCTCTGCTGTCAAGAAATTATTCCGAACGAATATCAAAGTGCACTATTCCCGCTCTTGACAACAGCACGATTGTAGGGTATAATATAAGAAAACGGGCGTTAGCTGTACAAGGAGAGATGTATGATGGATAAAATGCCAACCAAAGACAGAATTTTGGATTCTGCGCTTACTCTGTTTTCCGAAAGGGGTTACGACGGCGTTGGAGTTGACCTTATCGCAGAAAACGCGGGGATAAAAGGTCCGTCGCTTTATAAGCATTTCAAGGGCAAGGAGGAGCTTCTTGACGCGCTTATCGAAAAGGCGGAGAGCTACTACGAAGCGAATTTCGGCTCGGTGACTAATCCGGGAGAAGTCCCATCGTCAATGGAGGAGCTGATAACCTT
>SFHN01000195.1 GCA_004555635.1 [Eubacterium] saphenum | reverse complement strand
GTTCTGAAGTATTTTCATCGGTTCACCCCGTTTCCGCGCAGTGTTTATATGCTATATATACAGTATAAACTGTTTCTTAGGATTTGTCAAGCCCTTTTTGAAAAAAATCCGAATTTAACGAAAAAAATTATCCTTGACACAAAACCAGCCCGAGAAGAACAAATTCCTCTCGGGCTGCGCCGTCATTTCGTGATATGCAAAGGGGTTATCCAAGCCCCTTTGCCTGCGTTGTTGTAATTCCGTTCTCGCCAAGCGGGATTGCGTGGTCAAGACCTACAAACTTGCCGTTCTCCTGCCACAAAACCTCCTTGACAAACGCGTATTTCTGCTCGTCCCACGTCTTGAAGTCGTCAAGCACAAGTCCGCCCGTGTCGCCCGAGTTCGCGTTAAAGCACCAGAACGTGTGGTTAATGTGGTAGGTCTTTATCAGCTTGCGCATATAGGTCATCCAGGTGATGTTCGGCTCGGTCATATACCCGCCCCACTCGCCGATAAGAAGCGGCGCGGTGTTGTCGGTGTGAATGTACAGCCAGTTGTCGCGCCAGCAGTCGTTCATAAGGCTGTCGTAGGTATAGCCGCCCTTGAACCACGGCTGCATAAACACCGTCGGACCGTAGTCGTGCGGCGAATAAACCAGCTTGTTCTGATATTTCCCGAGGTCAATCGGATAGTCCTTTACGCCGCGGAGGTTTCCGCCCCACCAGTTGAAGTAGTAGTCCGCGTCGTTTGTCGAGGTGTAGCTGCCGTTTTTCTTTGAGTAAATCTCGGTGCCCTCTACCATTATAAGTACGTTCGGGTTTTTCGCAAGAACGCGCTTCGCCGCCTGCTCCGCAACGTACTTCCAGTTGTTCGCGGCGGTGGAGTTGTTCCAGATTGCCGCAGCGCTGCCCTCGGACGGCTTTCCGTGCGGCTCGTTCTTCAGGTCAATCGCGATTATCGTGTCGTTGTCCTTGTAGCGCTCCGCAAGCCATTCCAAAGCGGAATAATACTGCTCAACGGAAACCTTGCTCGTGTACCAGAGGTTTACAACGTGTCCCGACGCGTCGGTTTCCGCGGAGTGGATATCCGGCATAACCTTCATTCCGTTCTCCTCGGCGAGCTTCAGGAAGTAGTCGAATATTTCAAGGCTGTTCATTCCGTTAAGTGCGGTGTTGTAGGCTTGGTTGTAGTTTGCTCTCGGGTATTCTCCCGCCGCCCACTGATTTATAAGCTGCGCCGAAATCGGAACGCGTATCAGATTGAAGCCGTGGTCTGCGATTGCCTTTACCGAGGACGTAAGCTCGCTGTTCCAAAGACCGTCAAACGTGTTCGTGCCCGTGTTGTAGCCGAACCAGTTTACGCCCGTAAGCCAAACCTGCTTTCCGTCCTTGTCGAGAATTTTGTTGCCGTCGGTGTGAAGCCAGTCATCGCCCTGAACCGCGTCGGGACTGCGCTCGAGAAGCTTTTTCACGTCTGCGGGAGTGTCCGCGGGGTTATCTCCGCCGCCGCTTTGCCCCGAGTTTCCGCCCGAGCCGCTGCCGCCGCCCGAGCCGGGGTTATCCGCAACCGTCCCCGCGACAACCGTGCATTTCACGCCGTTAAGCTCTGCGGCAGTCACCTTGAACGCGCCGCTGACGCCGAGATTGCAGCCGACGGAAAGCGACCCGCCAACGCCTATGTCGCCGTTATATTCCGCATTCGTAATGGTCAGCTTATCGCCGCTTGCGGTGTATGTACCGTTCCAGCCCTCGCAGCTGGCAAGGTTCGGGATTGTCAGCACCAGCTTCCAGCCGGAAAGCGCGCTTGCGCTGTTGTTCGTAATGCCGAACTTCGCGCCGTACATACTTACGCCCGAGGACTCCCAGCTTGAATCCGACGAGTAGCTTACCGTATAGCCCTTTGTCTGCTCTGCGGGCTGCTCGGGTACGGGTTTTTCGGAAGTTGTCGCAGCGGGGGTTGTCTGCGCAGGGACCTCGGAAGTGCCGCTGTTACCGGGTTCTGCGGGAGCCGTCGGTTCCTCCGGAGGCTCGGGCGGAAGGGTTTCCTCCGCCGAGGAAGCCGCAGGCGTGCTTTCGGTTTCCGCGGGAGCGGTTTCCTGCTCCGAGGGCGCGCTGTCAGAGCTTGCGGGAGTGCTGTCGGGCAGCGGCTCCGATGTTGCGATGTCCGATGAAACCGACTCGTGCGGCGCGCCGGTGTTTGCAGGCACCTCCCTGCCGCTTTTGCCGACGCACACAATCACCAGCGCGATGACAAGCCCGACGATTACAGCGCCCATCGCCGCAAGCGCGATTATAACGCCCTTTCCGAGCCGTGTGTTCTTTCCCTTGTTGTCCATAATATCCTCCGAAAACGTTTTCACTTTTGAAAGCAAAACTTTTTTCCATTATATCACTTTTCCCACAGCAAATCAAGTGCCGACCGCCCCGTGCAAAACCGACAAAATGCTCAACTTTCGCAGAAAAATTTTACATCGTGCTATATTGAAAAATTTACCCATTTGTGATAGAATATTATATGTAATAATATTTCCTAGGAGGTTATTTATGGCACACACAAAAACAAACAGAGTAGTTTCGTTCCTGCTGAGCGTAGTGCTTCTGTTCGCGCTGTCTTCCGTTTTCTGCATAGAGAAGGCTTCCGCGTCAGAGCTTGACGGCGATTGGCAGTATGAGGTTGAGGGCAGTTATGCCGTTATCACGGGATACATCGGCAACGAGCCGAACATTACCGTTCCGAAAACGGTAGGCGGTCTTACCGTTTCCAAGGTAACGAGCCTTGTAAACGGCTCCTATAAGACCAAGACAAAGTCCGTTACCCTGTCCTCGGGAATCAAGGAAATAGGCAACGGTGTTTTCTACGGCTACACCGCTCTTACTTCCGTACAGTTCCCCGACACGCTCAGAACAATCGGTTCCAATGCGTTCTACGGCTGCACAAGCCTTACAGGAATCGTACTTCCCAGCTCCGTAACTTCTATCGGCGAATCGGCTTTTGAGAGCTGCACCGGCCTTTACAGCGCAAACCTCACCTGCGGCGCAACCACATTGCCCGACCGTATATTCAGAGATTGCACAAGCCTTACCACCGTCACGCTCCCGCTGTACATTACTTCCGTGGGAAACGACGCTTTCAACGGCTGCACAAAGCTTACGAAGGTTGATATCCCCGACACCGTAAAGAAAATCGGCAAGAACGCTTTCTACGGCTGCACACTGCTTTCTTCCGCAAGAATGCCCATCGAGCTTAACACTCTCGGCGAAACCGCTTTCGGAAACTGCAAGAGCCTTACTTCCGTAACTCTCCGCAACAACATCAACACTATTTGCGAGGGCGCGTTCATCAACTGCTCCTCCCTTAAGGAAGTATACATCGGTAACTCCCTTAACGTAATGGAGAAGGAAATTTTCATCGG
>SFHN01000194.1 GCA_004555635.1 [Eubacterium] saphenum | reverse complement strand
GCGACTGCACGAAATAGGGCTTCATCTTGTTTTTTTCGAGCGCCGCGCAGACCCTTGCAATTCTGTCGTCCATTGTGTTTCCTCCGTTATTCAAGTCCCGCTTTTTGTCTTAGCGTTGTCACAGACGTCTGCGAGATGGTATAGCCGCCATCCGTATCGTGTTCTCCGTAGAGAATATAATATGTTGCGGGAGATGAGCCGTACAAAATCGTGTTTAGCAGAGCAGGCTTTTTGGCGGTATAAAGCTCCGCAGAGATGTTTGTATCGGCGTTGTTCATAATCAGCTTTGCCCAAGTGTCCAGCAGAGAGCTGTCCGCAAAGCCGTAGTTCTGGTTTATCAGCTCGCAGAGAATGTCGCAGATTGCGTTAAAGCGCTCGTTCTCGTCCTCGAACTCCGCAAGCATAATATAGCTGTACACCGTATCGGCGGACATAAGCTGCGTGCCCGAGTTAATCGTACCGGAAGCTTTTCCGTCGGTGTAGATGATGGTTTTTGGCACGTCGTACTGAACGTTTCCGACGGAGGTCGCGAGGTCGTCGAATCCCTGCCTGTCAAGATACGCATAGCCGTCAATCGAAAGCCCCGTGGCTCCCGCAACCGCGTCGGCAACTCCCTGCCCGCCCTTTGCGGCATATACGTTCGGCAGGTTTCTGCCCTCGGAGTGTACGCTTAACCCGAACGGAAGCGGAACAAACGACACAGTGTTTTCGGGCGCGTTGTAGATTGCAAGCATAAACAGCTCGGGCGCTTTCTGCTTATCCTCGCCGAGCATAGCAACAATGTTGAAATTGTGCTTCTGCGACGGGGTAAAGGTTTCGGAAAGCTCGCCCGCGGAGGTAAGCCCCGCTTCCTCGGCAGGCTCTTTGAAGAGATACGATCGGAACGCGAAAACCACCAGCAGCGCAAAAGCAAGCGCTATCAAAAATGCAAGCAGATAAATATACCAGTTGCTTCTTCTGCGTACAGACATAAAAAACCCTTTCTTCTGAAAAAAATCGGAATTTTGTATTGAAATTTTTTATCGAGAGTGCTAAAATAAAGAGGTATGGTCGCTATGGAGTAATTTATAAACGACCCGCTTCGTATAGTATATCACATTCATAAGAAAATTTCAAGCAATAAGGGGAAAGAGAATGAATAATTTTTACTGGAGGACTTGGGCGGAGATAAATCTCGACACGCTGAAAAGCAACATAGATGTTATACGCAAATACGCTAACGGCAAGGAAATCATCGCCGTCGTCAAGGCAAACGCCTACGGTCACGGCGACGTTCACTGCGCGAATGCGCTTAACAAATGCGGCATAAAGCACTTTGCTGTTTCAAATCTCTGGGAGGCGCAGGGTTTATCGCGCGGGGGAATTGAGGGGGATATTCTCATTTTCGGCTACTGCGATATTCCGCTGATTTTTGAAAATCTCGACAAGAATTACATTTTCACCGTCGGCACAACCGACTACGCGAAAAAGCTCTCGGACGAGGCAATTAGGCGCGGAGTTAACGTTCCCGTGCACATTAAGTTCGACTCAGGAATGAGCCGCGTCGGTATCACTACCGCAGAGGAAGCGGACTTCATTCTCGCGCAGAAGGGGCTTGAATGCAGGGCGGGCTACACGCATTTTGCGGTCGCGGACAGCCTTGAAACGTCGGCGGTGGAATATACCGAGCTTCAGCAGAAGCGCTTTTCGGACATCTGCGTAAGCAGGGGGCTTAAAATGCACTCACAGAACAGCGGCGGCATACTTTATCACAGCGATTTTGCGGGCGACTTTGTCCGCGCGGGTATCGTGATGTACGGGCACAAGCCCGACCCCGCGTTTCCTTTTCCCGAGGGGATAAAGCCGATTTTCTCGCTGAAAAGCGTTGTCAGCCAGATAAAGACGATTTCGGCGGGCACAACGGTAAGCTACGGCAGAACCTACACCGCCGAAAAAGAAACTACGCTTGCGCTTGTGTCCTGCGGCTATGCAGACGGCTTTAACAGGCGGCTTTCGGGGAAATGGAGCGTTATGATAAACGGCAAAAAAGCGCCCGTCTGCGGAAGAATTTGTATGGACCAGACGCTGGTTGATATCACGGATATTCCCGACGCAAAGGTCGGCGATGTCGTTACCGTTTATTCCGACAGTTTAACCGACGACTGCTCGCTCGAAAACGCGGCGGACATTATCGGCACGATAAACTACGAGCTGCTTTGCGCAATAGGAACGCGCGTGCCGCGCATTTACCTCGAGGACGGAAAGCAGACGGAAATTATGCGGTATGTATGAGCAATAAAAAATCAACCCGAGAAGCGCTTTTCGCTTCTCGGGTTTTGTGTTCAGTGCTTCTTTTCGGGCTGCTTCCAAAGGCGGACAGACTTCTGCTCTGCGGGCTGCTCGGGCTCGGGAGTATACTCGGGCGCCTCAAACCAGAACGTCGTGCCCTGCCCGACAACGCTGTCCGCGCCGTAGGCAAAGCCGTGCTGCTCCAGCACGCTCTTTACGATGGAAAGCCCTATTCCGCTGCCCATCTTTGCGCGCTTGTGGGTTTTGTTGCGCTCGCTGACCTTGTAATACCTGTCCCAGATATAGGGCAGAAACTCGGGCGCAATTCCCTCGCCGTGGTCGATAACCTCAAAGCGGACAACTCCCCCGCCCTTTCTGAACAGGCGGACAATCACGGTGTTGTCGTCGCCCGTATAGGTGACTGCGTTGTTTATGAGGTTATACACAACCTGTTCAAGCTTCGTGATATCGGCTTTTATGAGGATATTTTCCTCTTGCTCGAGCGTGATGATTATCCCGTCGCTCTCTTTAAGGATATCGAACCGCGAAATCACGCCCGCAAGACGCGAGCCGAAGTCGAACACCTCGGGATTTATCTCCGCAACGCCCGCCTGAAGCTTCGACAGGTCGAGCACGTCGTTTACAAGCGACGTAAGGCGGTCGGTTTCGTCGATGATAACTTTCAGGTGCTTTTCGCGCTTTTCGGGGTTATCGCCGGACAGGTCGCGTATCATCTCGGCGTATGCCTTTATCATAGTAAGCGGCGTGCGCAGGTCGTGGGAGATGTTTGCTGTAAGCTCACGGCGCAGGTCATCGGATTTTGCGATTTCCTTTGACGCGGAGTCAAGCGTCAGCGCAAGCTCCTCTATCTCGGAGAAGTCGTGCTTGTCAATCTCCGCATCAAACTTGCCCTTAGGAAGCTCGCGCGCGGAGCGGCTTATACGGATAATCGGTTCGGAAATCCTGTTCGCAAACACAAACGACACGATAAGCGTCAGTATCAGCAGCCCCACCGATACAAAATAGAACTGCCGTATGAAAATCAGCATTGTTGTGCCGATAGGCTGCATATAGTTGCTTATAAAAATGTAGCCTGCGGGTGCGGATTTGTCGTCGCCGACATAGGTTGCAAGCATAAGC
>SFHN01000193.1 GCA_004555635.1 [Eubacterium] saphenum | reverse complement strand
AACAGCTAGAACGCAAAAGCGCCCTGTCGATTAGGACAAGGCGCTTTTATGCGGCAAGCGTGCCGATGTAAGCCGAACAATTTTTGTGGGTTTTTTCGTATACTAATCGAGTATTCTTCCGTCGGTGGAGATAGTAACAACGCGCCACGGAATAAACTTTCCGCTCGCTTGTAAAGCACGCTTTGCAGCGTTTTCTATTCCGCCGCAGCACGGCACCTCCATACGGACAACGGTCACGCTTTTTATCTCGTTGTTCGCGATAATCGCGGTTAGCTTTTCGGCATAATCGCCCTCGTCAAGCTTGGGACAGCCGATAAGCGTTATGTGGTTTCGGATAAACTCGCTGTGAAAATTACCGTAGGCATATGCGGTGCAGTCTGCCGCAATAAGTAGGTTCGCGTTGTCAAAATACGGTGCGTTTATCGGCACAAGCTTAATCTGCACAGGCCACTGCGAAAGATGGCTCGAAACCTGCGCGCTTGGCTTTGACGGTTCGCCGCGGGTGATTGCCCGTGAATTTGTTCCCGGACAGCCGCAGGGAAGCGCGCCGCTCGCTTTCTTCTGTTTTGCCGCAAGCACCGCTTGCTCGTTATAAGCGGGCGCCTCGCGCTGCTCAAAGGAGATAGCGTTCACAGGGCAGGCGGGCAGGCAGTCGCCGAGTCCGTCGCAGTAATCCTCGCGGGTGAGCCTTGCCTTTCCGTCAACCATTTCGATTGCGCCCTCGTGGCAGGCTGCCGCGCAAAGTCCACAGCCGTTACATTTTTCTTCGTCTATTTTTATGATTTTTCGTATCATTTTGTTCCTCCCAATTTATTTGAAAGCCTCTTGACTTTCCTGTTTGATTATACTACAATAAAGAAAAAATGTCTGTTGTTTTTACAACAAAAACGGAGTTGTATATGAAGAAATATATTCCACTATTACAGAGGACGAAGCTTTTCGCGGGGTTAAGCTACGAAGAAACCGAGAAAATGCTTCGCTGCCTTAACGCAAAACAGCGCGCGTTTAAGAAAGGCGAGCTTGTTCTTCGGCAGGGCGAGAGCGTCAAAAGCATAATGGTGCTTGCCGAGGGGAAGCTTCACATTCAGCGCGACGACCACTGGGGAAACCGCAGCATTATCAGCATAATCGGCGTGTCGGAAATGTTCGGAGAGGCTTATGCCGCGCCTGACAGCGGCGCTATGCTGAACGACGTGCTAGCGGTAGAGGACAGCGTGGTGCTTTGCTTCGATATGGAGCGGCTGATTTCGGTCTGCCCCGTGGCGTGCAATTTTCATTCCGCAGTAGTACGCAACCTGCTTTTTGCAATAAGCGAGAAAAACCGAAAGCTTGTGCAAAAGCTTGGCTATATATCCGAACGAACCACCCGCGAAAAGCTAATCGCTTATCTGTCCGACGAGGCAAAGCGAAATAACAGCAACAGCTTTTCTATCCCCTTCAACCGACAGCAGCTTGCTGATTATCTTTCGGTTGACAGAAGCGCGTTGTCTAACGAGCTTAGCAAAATGCGAAACGATGGTCTGCTCAAGTTTTGCAAAAACAGGTTTGAGCTGCTTTAGTTTTTTCTTTGAAACGTTGATATTTCTGCACAAACGTGATATAATGTATCTCAGAATCTATTTCGGGAGGAATTTTTATGTGTACTGCGGCGACCTATAAAACCAAAGATTTTTACTTCGGCAGAACGCTTGACTACGAGTTCTCATACGGCGATGAAATTACGGTAACTCCGCGCAATTACCCTTTTGCTTTCCGCTCCGGCGGAAAAACAGACAACCACTTTGCCATACTCGGAATGGCGCACGTTGCGGACGGCTTTCCGCTGTACTACGACGCGATGAACGAGTGCGGGCTTTGTATCGCTGGGCTGAATTTCGTCGGCAACGCGTTCTACCGCGACCCTCTGCCCGACAAGGAAAACGTCGCGCAGTTTGAGATTATTCCGTGGCTTTTGTCGCAGTGCGGCACGGTAAGCGAAGCGAGGGAACGGCTCGAAAACATCAACATCACGAACATTCCGTTCAGCGACAAGCTCCCCTGCGCGCAGCTTCATTGGATTATCGCCGACAAGAACGAAGCCATTACCGTTGAATCGGTGAAAGACAGTATAAAAATCTACGACAACCCCGTTGGCGTTCTTACGAACAACCCGCCCTTCGACGAACAGATGTTCAACCTTAACAACTATATGCACCTGTCCGTGTCAAACCCTCAGAACACATTCTCGGATAAGCTCCCGCTGAAGTGCTACAGCCGCGGAATGGGCGCGCTTGGGCTTCCGGGCGACCTTTCCTCGCAGTCGCGGTTTGTCCGCGTTGCTTTCGTAAAGCAGAACTCGCTTTCCGCCGACACCGAGGCTGAGAGCGTGAGCCAGTTCTTCCACATTCTCGGCTCGGTAGACCAGCAGCGCGGCTGCTGCAAGCTTGACGAGGACAAGTATGAGATAACGCTATACACCTCCTGCTGTAACGCCGACAAGGGAATATACTACTACACCACCTACGATAACCACCAAATCTCCGCTGTGGATATGCACCGCGAAAACCTAGACGGCGCTTCGCTTGTGCGCTATAAGCCCGTAACCGCCGAGCAGATTTACTTCCAGAACCGATAAAGTTATCCCCCGCTGTTTCGCAAAAGCAACGGGGGTTGTCATATGCTACCGGATTCGGGAAACGGTCTGCCAAGGGCAGCTAATCCGCTCAATTCTTCAGCTGCATTGACAATAGAAATAAAAAGGTATATAATATATTAAAAAGCATTTCACGGGAGAACTAAATATGTTAAATAAACTCTCAAAAACTATTGCCGCGCTGCTTTCAGTGTCTTTTCTTACAGCCTGCTCAGGCGAAGTCGGAAGCTCTTCCGAAGAAAAGGCGGAATATGTTCAGATTACGCAGGCAGAGGCTAAAGCCATTATCGACAGCGACGAAGAATACGTTATTCTTGACGTGCGCACCGAGGAGGAATACGCTGCGGGGCATATTGAGGGCGCCGTGCTTATCCCCGACTTTGAGATCGCCGACCGCGCAGAAACGGAGCTTCCCGACAAGGATATGCTGATTCTCGTCTACTGCCGCAGCGGAAACCGAAGCAAAACCGCCTCGGAAAAGCTTGCTTCCCTCGGCTACACAAACGTCAAGGAGTTTGGCGGAATAAAGGATTGGATTTACGGCACGGTGCAGTAGCGAATGCACAAAAAAATCAGAAGCGCCCTTGGCTTTTTGCAAAAGTCAAGGGCGTTTTATTCTTTGAAAGCTTAAAGTAACGCCCGACGCATTGCTGCAATCGGGCGTTGGTGATTATAGCGCGGTAATATCAGCCTGTCGGTTTCAAAACGCGGTCAGGGCTGCTATGCTAACTCTCGGAAATCAAATTCGTATAGATTTTCGCATTTGTGTAGATTATGTA
>SFHN01000192.1 GCA_004555635.1 [Eubacterium] saphenum | reverse complement strand
GCACCGTTTCAGAAAGCCCGAGGCTTATGTTTATCGCGTTTTTGCTTTCTATATGAACAAGCTTCAGCACCGCTCCCTGCCCAATCTGCACAGGGAAATCCAGCGTTTCAAAGATGTTTTGTAAACTTGCAGACATTTTATAAATCCTTTCGAGTTAAAGTAAATCAATCTCCTTTTTAAGTTCCTCCAGAAGCATATTTTCAGGAACCTTTCGGAGAATGCGTCCTTTCTTGAAGATAAGCCCCTCGCCGTTTCCGCCCGCGATACCGATGTCCGCCTCGCGCGCTTCGCCCGGACCGTTTACCGCGCAGCCCATAACCGCGACTTTTATGTTTTTGTCAACAGAAGCCAGCATTTGTTCAACACGCTCGGCAAGCGAGATGAGGTCAATTTTTGTCCGTCCGCAGGTCGGGCAGGCGACTATCTCAACTCCGCTGCCCTTTCCGCAGGCTTTGAGGATATCCCGCGCAGCATAGACCTCCTTTACGGGGTCGGCGGTGAGCGAAACGCGGATTGTGTCGCCTATGCCGTCGCACAGCAGCGAGCCTATTCCCACGGCGGATTTCAGCATACCCATACGCTCCGTCCCCGCCTCGGTAACGCCGAGGTGAAGCGGGTAATCGCTTTTCTGCGCCATAAGCCGATACGCGGCTATCATAAGCGGCACGGACGACGACTTTATGCTGACAACGATGTCGTCAAAGTCGCACTCATTAAGCAGCCTGATATGCCCCAGCGCGCTTTCGACAAGCGCCTCTGCGGTGGGGCTGCCGTATTTGTTCAGCAGCTCTTTTTCAAGCGAGCCTGAGTTTACGCCGATTCTAATCGGAATACCGTGCTTTTTGCAGGCATCGGCAACCGCGCGCACGTTTGACTTGTCCCCGATATTTCCGGGGTTAATCCGTATCTTGTCAACGCCCGCTTCAACGCAAGCGAGCGCGATTTTGTAGTCAAAGTGGATATCCGCGACAATCGGCACGGATATGCTGTTTTTCAGCGCTGCAATCAGCGCAGCGTCCTCTTTTCGCGGCACGGCGGCGCGGATTATCTCGCAGCCCGCCTGCTCGAGAGCCTTTGCCTGCATAACGCTGCCCTCGATATTCTCTGCGGGGGCATTAAGCATTGACTGAACGTATATCCTGTCGCCGCCGAGCAAAAGCCCGCCGACGTTCACCTTTTTCCTGCTCAAAGCTATCCTCCCGTAATTATGCGCATTACATCGTTTATCGTCAGAACTACCATCAGCACCATAAGCGCCGCAAGACCGATAAAGTGAACAAGTCCCTCTGCCTCCGGCTTCATCGGCTTTCTGCGAATTGCCTCAATCAGCAAAAACAGGAAGCGGCAGCCGTCAAGCGCGGGAATAGGCAGCAGGTTCATCACCGCGACGTTTATCGAAATCAGCGCGACAAGGCTCATAAACGTTGAGAAGCCGTATGCCACCGACTCGGTGACTATCTGCACAACGCCGACAGGTCCCGACAGATAATTCAGCCCGTATTTTCCTCGAATAAGGTCAAGCAGCGACATTATCATAAGCCTGCCTATTGACACCGACTCGGTAAAGCCCGAGGTTATCACGTTTCCGACGGTCTTTTTCAGCGGGTAGACGTAGAAATCGAGATAAACGCCCGTGCTGTCCTCGCCCTCGGTCGTTGAAAACTCAACGTCCTTCAGAAGAACGGTTTCGCCGCCGCGCTTTACCTTGAAATCGAAAACGAGATTACCCTCGGCGTTTTTGCGGTTGCCCGACTGAAGCTTATACCCGATATCGGAAGCGGAGAAAATCGGCGTGCCCTCGATAGAGAGAATTTTGTCGTCAACCTTCAGATACTCGCAGCTAACGGGCGCTTCGCGGAAATCGGAAATAACGGTAGAAGCAATTGCGTCAGCGGTGCAAAGCGAAATAATCACAACGACAAAGCCGAGCACAAGGTTCATCACAGGCCCCGCGAGAATAACAAGCATACGCTGCCACACCGGCTTTCGGTTAAACGCGCGCGGGTTTATTTCCTGCACGGCGTCCTCGTCATAGCCGCCGTCCTCGCCCTCCATAGAGCAAAAGCCGCCGACGGGAAACAGGCGGATAGTGTACAGCGTTTCCTTGCCCTGCTTTCTCAAAAGGACAGGTCCCATACCGAGCGCGAACTCCCGCACATATATTCCGCACGCTTTCGCGACAATGAAATGACCGAACTCGTGAATAAGGATAATCAGACAGAACACAAGTATTGCAATAATGATACGCATAAAACCTCCGGTTTAGGAAAAACGGGAAATAACGTACTCCTCGGCGGCTTTTTCCGTGTCGAGAATTTCGCCGAGAGAGGGGTTTTCAATATAGGGGACATTTTCGAGCGCGTCTGAAACTGCCTCGCCGATATCGAGAAAACGGATTTTTCCCGCAAGGAAAAGGGCAACCGCCGCTTCGTTTGCGCAGTTAAGAATACAGGGCGCGTTTCCCTCGCGGGCAATCGCCTTTTTCGCAAGCGACAGGCAGACGAAGGTTTCCTCGTCGGGGCGCTCGAACGTCAGCTGCGCGATTTCGAACAGGGAAATCCGCTTTGCGGGACAGGCAAGCCGCTGCGGATAGGTCAGCGCAAGCTGAATAGGCAGGCGCATATCCGTGCTGCCAAGCTGCGCGATAACCGCGCCGTCGTAGAACTCCACTGCGGAATGAACAATGCTCTGTCGGTGAACAACCACCTCGACCTGCGACGGCGAAACATCGAAAAGCCTTACCGCTTCAATCAGCTCAAGCCCCTTGTTCATAAGCGTTGCGCTGTCGATGGTGATTTTTGCGCCCATCGACCAGTTAGGGTGCTTTAACGCCTGCTCTACGGTGACATTTTCGAGGTAGTCGCGCTTCTTTCCGAAAAAAGGTCCGCCCGAAGCTGTCAGCAGGATTTTTTCGGGACGGTTTCCGTCAGCGCCGAGAAGGCACTGAAAAATCGCGGAATGCTCGCTGTCAACGGGATAGAGCCTTACGCCGTGCTGTTTTATCGCGGATTTCACAAGATGTCCGCCCGCGACAAGCGTTTCCTTGTTGGCGAGGGCGATGTCGTTGCCCGCTTCGGCGGCGGCAAGCGTGGGCTTTAACCCCACCATTCCGACAACGGAATTCACCACTCTCCCGCAGGGCAGAGCCGCAAGCTCGCACAGCCCGTCTATTTCCGAAAGCACCTTAATATCGGTATCGGACAGGCGCTGCTTCATATCGGCAAAGCGGGTTTCGTCGGTCACGCAGACGTATTCCGGCGCAAACTCGCGCGCCTGCTGTTCGAGAAGCTCAACGCTGCTGTTTGCGGACATTCCACGCACTTTTATGTTATGCATACGGCAGACGTCTAATGTCTGCCTACCTATCGAGCCTGTCGAACCAAGCAATACAATATCGTTCATAAAACCTCTTTT
>SFHN01000191.1 GCA_004555635.1 [Eubacterium] saphenum | reverse complement strand
ATCAGAACGAAATTACAATGGGGGAAAACATGAGTTTTCCCCCCTAACCCCCTTTAGCGCTTTAGCGTTTTGCACGAAGTGCATAATGCATTGGCAGGTTTGCGGGGCTCTGCCCCGCGCCCCGCTTCCTTTTGTGACAAAAGGAAGCGAAAAACATTCGCGCTTCGCGCAGGAAAAAATGCCTAAATCAAGTGGTGTGTGTTTTCGACATCGCCCGCATTGCGTTCAGTATTGCGATAACGGACACCCCGACATCTGCGAACACCGCAAGCCACATATTCGCAAACCCTACTGCCGACACGATAAGCACCGCCGCCTTAACGCTTAGTGCAAACACAATGTTCTGCATAACTATCCTGTGCGTTTTCCGCGCGATTTTAACCGCAAGCGGAAGGCTCTCGATATTGTCATTCATCAGCACGATATCCGCCGCTTCAATCGCCGCGTCGCTGCCAAGCGCGCCCATCGCAATCCCGACATCTGCGCGTGCAAGCGACGGCGCGTCGTTAATCCCGTCACCGACGTAAACAAGCGAGCTTTTCGCGGGCTTGTTCTCATATAATTCCTCGACAAGCGAAACCTTTCCGTCGGGAAGAAGCTCCGCGTGTACCTCGTCTATTCCGAGCGCCTTTGCGACAGATTCTCCCGCGGTCTTTCTGTCGCCCGTCAGCATAACCGTTTTCGCGCCGCACAGCGCTTTCAGCTTCGCGAGCGCGTTTTTTGCACCGTCCTTGACCGTATCGCTTATCACGATATACCCCGCGTACGCCCCGCTAATTGCGCAGTGAATAACCGTTCCCGCGCATTCGGGCTGCGGGTGAGTTATCCCCGCTTTTTCCATAAGCCGAGTGTTGCCCGCGAGGATTTCGCTGCCGTTTACCGTCGCTTTT
This sequence comes from [Eubacterium] saphenum, assembly GCA_004555635.1. Taxonomy (GTDB): domain Bacteria; phylum Bacillota; class Clostridia; order Oscillospirales; family Ruminococcaceae; genus CAG-115. Next base: position 2,533 of record SFHN01000191.1, on the reverse strand, counting down.
ACGCCACATCCTGCGATTTCCTCCGCGTTTTCCGCTTTCGGGATATCGCCGAGCTTCTTTGCCGATTCGATAACGGACAGCGCTATCGGGTGGGTGGAATAGCTCTCCGCCGCCGCGCACATCGTAAGCAGTTTGGATTCGCTTATACCCTCGGGCTTAACCTCGGACACCGAAAAGCTGCCCTTCGTGAGCGTTCCCGTTTTGTCGAAAACAAATGTCTGCGCCTGAGCTAACGCTTCGAGATAGTTTGCGCCCTTAACCATAATTCCAAACCGCGATGCGCCGCCGATTCCGCCAAAATAGCTAAGCGGCACCGAAATAACCAGTGCGCAGGGACAGGACACTACAAGAAACGTCAGCGCCCTGTAAATCCAGTCCGACCACAGCGCCCCGTTCATTTCCCCGCCGAAAAGACCTGTTGCAAGCGGTGGAATAACCGCAAGCGCTGCCGCAGCGATAACCACAATCGGAGTATACACCCTCGCAAACTTTGTAATAAACGCTTCGGTGTGCGCTTTGTTTTCGGCGGAGTTTTCAACAAGCTCAAGAATTTTCGCGACCGTCGAATCGGAATAGGGCTTTGTCACGCGAACTTTAAGAAGCCCGCTTGTGTTAATGCAGCCGCTGATTACCTCGTCGCCCGCCGAAACATCGCGCGGCGCGCTTTCGCCTGTCAGCGCAGAGGTGTTTAGCGAACTTTCGCCGAAAACAATCACGCCGTCAAGCGGAATGCGCTCGCCGGGCTTTATCACGATGATTTCTCCGACCGAAACCTCGTCGGGAGATACCTCGCAAACCTCGTTTTCCCGCTCCACGTTTGCAAACTCGGGGTTAATGTCCATCATATCGGCGATGGATTTTCGGGTTTTTCCAACGGCAATATGCTCAAACAGCTCGCCGACCCTGTACAGCAGCATTACCGCAACGCCCTCGTGATACTCCCCGACAATCATCGCGCCTAGCGAAGCAATTGCCATAAGAAAATTCTCGTCGAACACCTGCCCGTGAAGTATGTTTACAAACGCTTTTTTTAGCACGGCAAAGCCGACAATAAGGTATGCCGCCGCGTATATCGCAAGCCGCACAAACCACAGCACCGAAAACAGTTCTTCATCGGATAGCCCGAAAATCCGCTCGGCTGCTATACCTATTATAAGGATAACCGCAGCTGCAATTATCTGCAAAAGTTCTTTTTTCTGTTTCTTGCTCATAGCGTTACTTCAGCACAACGGTGCAGTCAGGCTCGACCTTTTTTATGCACTCGACAGCCTGCTTTACCGCCGCGTCAAACACCTCGTCATCCGCTTCAATCGTCAGCTTCTGCGTCATAAAGGATACTGTTGCAGATTTCACCGCGTCAAGCTTGTTTATCGCCGCCTCCATTTTCGCGGCGCAGTTTGCGCAGTCAAGGTCAATCAGTTTGTAGGTCTTTTTCATTGTGCGTTTTCCTTTCCTTTTTACTTTTTTATAACTGCATAACAGCAGGGAATAAAGCCCTTTATGAGCTTTGTTTTTACCTCGCCGACCCCCGCGTTTTCAAGCATTTCGCGATAGGTTTTCGGAGTATAGTTTGCCGAAAGATTAAAACCGATAAGCTTGTAAGCCTTAATCAGCGCGTTGTCCTTAACAAGAAACGTCGGAAGCAGCAGCCTGCCGCCCTTTTTAACAACGCGGAAAAGCTCTCTTACCGCATTTTCGGGATTGTCGAGCAGATGAAGCACATTTCCTGCAATAACCACGTCATACGTTTCGTCTGCGTCGGGCAGGGCGAATATGTTGCGCTTTTCAAATCTGATATTATCCATCCCTTGCGCGTTAGCCTTCTTTTTCGCTTTGCTAAGCATATTCTCCGACATATCCGTGCAGAGAACTCTGTCAGCCTTTTTCGCGGCGGCTAAAGTCAGCTTTCCCGTGCCCGCCGCGCAGTCAAGAACCTTTGCGCCGGTCGGCACAAGCTTTCCCGTGATATAAATAAGCTCGCGGTAAACCCTGCCGTTAAGCGTCTGCGAAAGATCGTATACGCCGGCAACTCTGTCCCAGAAATCCATAATATAACCCCCTTATTCGCTGATGTGCTCAAGCCCCTGACTTAAAATAGTGGTAACATGGCTGTCCGACAGGGAATAGAACACGGTTTTTCCGTCGCGGCGGTATTTCACAAGCCCCGCGTTTTTCAGAATTTTCAGCTGATGCGACACCGCGGACGCAGAGATGTTCACAACCGTTGAGATATCGCACACGCAAAGCTCGCCGCTTCCCAATGCGCTTAAAATCTTTATGCGAGTGCTGTCGCCGAATACCTTGAAAAGCTCCGCCAAATCAATCAGCACGTCCTCATCGGGCATTTCGGTGCTGATACGGTTTACAAGTTCCTCATGCGCGTGCATAAACCCGCAGTGGGGCATATCGTCTTTCATTTAATCACCTCTTAGCTTTACAACTGAACAACTGTTCATATGTTTAATTATAGCATCCATTCCGCAGTTTGTCAATAGGAAAAACACCACGGGTTTCATTTTTTTTAATATGAAAA
>SFHN01000190.1 GCA_004555635.1 [Eubacterium] saphenum | reverse complement strand
AAGAAGCTCTCGCCAAGCTCGTCGAGGACATATCCCGTGCTTCCCGGAAGGTCAACGGGAAAGCCGCCCTTTTTCACATCGAGCGCGGCATCCTTAAGCGGCGAAATCACCTTGTCCCAATTGGCGATAACCAACACAATCGCAATGAAAAACACCGCGAATATTACAAGCCTTATATCAAAGCGGCGACGGCGCTCTTTCTTTGCGTGCAGCGTTATATCGTCCCTTGCATCAAGCTTTTTTTCAGTCTGTTTTTCGTTCTTGTCCATTATTTTGCCTTTCCGAAAGGTTAGTCGTAAAATACCTCGTTAAGGTAAAGTCCCTCGGGCGGCAGGGTCATTCCCGTAAGCGACCTTTCCCCCGTTTCAAGAGCACGCAGGATATCCTCCTCGGAGGTTTTCCCCTCGTTCACAAAAATCAGCGTGCCTGCTATAATTCGCACCATATTGTAAAGAAAACCGTTTCCGCTGACGCGAAGCGTGCACATTCCTCTGTCGGCGGAAACCGAAATGCCGTAGATTGTGCGCACGGTGGTTTTCACGGTGAGCCTGCCCTCAGATTTGCAGAAAGCGCTGAAATCGTGCTCGCCGACAAGAAGCTGAGCGGCGGCGTTCATCTTCGCGATATCAAGCTTGTACGGGTAATGGTATGCAAGCTTTTGAAGAAAAACGTCGCGCTGGGGCTTGTTGTTTATCAGGTAAACGTACTCCTTGCCCTTTGAATAATAGCGAGCGTGGAAGTCGTCTTCGACGTCCTCGCAGCTAAGCACCGCGATATCCGGCGGCAGCAGAGCGTTCATACCGTTTACAAATCCCTCGTTCGGAATTCTGCTCTCAACGCGGACATTAAAGCAAAAGCGCCTTGCGTGAACGCCCGTATCCGTCCGCGAGCAGCCGTAAATCGTTGGGCGCGGAATTTTCAGCATCTTTCCTATGGTGTTTTCAACGACCTCCTGTACGGACACCGCGTTGTCCTGCCGCTGAAAGCCGTGATAGTTTGCGCCGTTATAGGCGATGAATACTTTTAGATTTCTCATAGACCCTCTGTTATGGCAGCACGGGAATAAAGTTTATCGCGATAACCGCCGCAAAAAGCAGCAGCATTACCGCTGCGGAAACATAATCCCGCGGCGCGGTTTTCAGCGTTTTTAAGCGGGTTCTGCCCTCGCCGCCGCGATAGCAGCGGCACTCCATCGCCGTCGCAAGCTCGTTTGCACGCTTGAACGCGGACACAAACAGCGGGATAAGCACGGGGATAAGCGCCTTTGCTTTCTTCATAATACCACCGCTGTCAAGCTCCGCGCCCCTTGCTTTCTGCGCGGACATTATCTTGTCCGTTTCCTCGACAAGCGTCGGGATAAACCGCAGCGCAATCGTCATCATCATAGAAAGCTCGTGCACGGGGAAATGCAGCTTTTTCAGCGGATTAAGCAGGCGCTCGATTGCGTCGGTGAGCATAATAGGGCTTGTCGTATAGGTAAGCAGCGACATTCCGACAATCAGTGCTAGCACGCGCAGCAGCATAAAGCTCGCCATACGGACGCCCTCGGGATAAACCGAGATAATCCACCACGAGAAAAGTGGAGTTTCGCCCTTGATAAACAGCAGGTTAAGAATGCCCGTTGCAATCATCAGCGGTAAAATCGGCTTTATGCTCTTTAGTATCATCACCAGCTTTATTTCAGCGATGATATAGCAAACCACCATAAACAGCATTCCGAGAAGCAATCCCGTGTAGCTGCCCGCCGTAAAAAGTATCACCAGATACAGCATATCCAGCAACAGCTTAACGCGGGGGTCAAGCCGATGGATTACGGAATTTCCCGGGAAATACTGTCCAATCGTTATATCCTTTATCATCAAGTTCTACCCTTTTATCATTGTCAGCAGTCGCTCTGCCGCTCTGTCTACCGTATAAATGTCGTTGCCGATGTTTACGCCGCGCCCCGCAAGCTTATGCGACATTCGCGTTATCTGCGGAACATCAAGTCCGATTTTCGCGAGCTCGTCTGTGCGCTCAAACACCTTGTCGGTGTCGTCGTAACAGAACAGCTTGCCCTTGTTCATCACAAGCACCTTTGTAGCGAACTTCACGATGTCCTCCATTGAGTGCGACACCAAGAGGATTGTCCTGCCCGATGCCTTGTGATAGCTCTGTATCTGCGAGAGGATTTTGTCCCTGCCCTTTGGGTCAAGACCCGCAGCAGGCTCGTCAAGTATAAGCACCTCGGGCTCCATCGCAAGCACGCCCGCGAGCGCAACCCTGCGCTGCTGTCCTCCCGAAAGCTCAAACGGCGAACGCTCGAGCAGGTGCGTTATACCCATACTCTCCGCTGCGCTTTTAACGCGCCTTTCGATTTCTTCGGGGGGCAGCCCCATATTACCGGGACCGTAGGCTATGTCCTTTGCAACGGTTTCCTCAAAAAGCTGGTGCTCGGAATACTGGAAAACAATGCCCACCTTAAAGCGGATATCGCGAATGTTTACACCCTTGTCCCATATGTTTCTTCCCTCGACGAGAACAAGACCGCTCGTCGGCTTTATAAGCCCGTTAAGGTGCTGGATAAGCGTGGATTTGCCGCTGCCCGTGTGACCGATTATTCCCACAAACTCGCCCTTTTCAACCGAAAGTGACACAGCGTCAACAGCGGTTTTCTCAAACGGCGTGCCTACGCTGTACTTATAGGTAACATCGCGAAGCTCCACAATGCCCTCGGAAGCTGGCTTTTCAGCGCGCTGCTGTTTTTCGGGAAGCAAAAGCGTTTTCCCGTGAAGAAGCTGCGCCAAAGCCTCTGCACATTCGTCCTCGTAGATTATCTCGGGAGAAACCGCAACGCCGCTCGAAATCAGCTTGTGGCATAGCTCCGTCACCTGCGGGACATCAAGCCCAACCTCGCGAAGCCGCGAAGCCTGCGAAAAAATCTTTTTCGGGACATCGTCCATTATGATATGTCCCTTATCCATAACGACAACGCGGTCTGCCTGCGCCGCTTCGTCCATATAATGCGTGATAAGGATAACGGTTATCCCCTTTTCGCGGTTAAGGTACTTTATCGTTTTCATAACCTCTCGCCTGCCCTTTGGGTCAAGCATAGCGGTTGGCTCGTCCATAACGATACAGCGCGGCTGCATAGCGATTATTCCCGCAATCGCAACACGCTGCTTCTGCCCGCCCGAAAGCTGGTGCGGCGCGTGGGTACGGTATTCGTACATATCCACCTGTTTCAGTGCGGAGTCAACGCGCTCGCGGATTTCCTCCGTCGGCACTCCGAGGTTTTCGGGCGCAAATGCAACGTCCTCCTCGACAATCGTTGCCACAAGCTGGTTATCGGGGTTCTGAAACACCATACCGACATTCTGACGGATATCATAAATGCGCTCCTCGTCGGCGGTGTCAATGCCGACTACACTAACCTTTCCCGAGGTGGGTGTCA
>SFHN01000189.1 GCA_004555635.1 [Eubacterium] saphenum | reverse complement strand
CAAAGGAAATCGGTCTGGGCAACAAGACCAACACCGTTCTCCAGTCTGCATTCTTCTCCATCGCAAACATTATCCCCGCTGAGGAAGCTAAGGATTATATGAAGAAGATGGCATACAAGTCCTTTGCTAAGAAGGGCGACGACATCGTTAACATGAACTACGCCGCAATCGACAGAGGCGCAGGCGAGGTTATCAAGGTTGACGTTCCCGCTTCTTGGGCAAACGCAGAGGGCGAGCTTCACACTCCCGTTGCTACAGGCGATAACAAGTTCCTCGTTGATTTTGTTAACAAGGTACAGATTCCCGTTAACGCACAGCGCGGCGACCAGATTCCCGTATCCACCTTCGTTGACATCGCAGACGGTACATTCCCGCAGGGCTCCGCTGCATTCGAGAAGCGTGGTATCGCGGTTGACGTTCCCCAGTGGATTCCCGAGAACTGCATTCAGTGTAACCAGTGCTCGTTCGTATGTCCTCACGCAGTAATCCGTCCTGTTGTTATGACAGAGGCTGAAGCAGCAGCTGCTCCCGCTTCTGTTAAGGTAAAGGACGCTATGGGTCTGCCCGGACTTAAGTACACAATGGCTGTTTCCACACTCGACTGCACCGGCTGCGGCGTTTGTGCAAACATCTGCCCCGCAAAGGAGAAGGCTCTCGTTATGAAGCCTATCGAGTCCCAGATGGAGCAGCAGCCCGTATTCGACTACGCAGTATCCAAGGTTTCCGAGAAGCCCGAGGTCCTCGAGAAGTTCAAGGAGACCACCGTTAAGGGCTCGCAGTTCAAGCAGCCCCTGCTCGAGTTCTCCGGCGCATGCGCAGGCTGCGGCGAAACTCCTTACGCAAAGCTCATTACCCAGCTCTTCGGCGACAGAATGTACATTGCAAACGCAACAGGCTGCTCGTCCATTTGGGCAGGTTCCGAGCCTTCTACTCCTTACACCACCAACAAGGAAGGCAAGGGTCCGGCTTGGGGCAACTCCCTGTTCGAGGACAACGCTGAGTTCGGTCTTGGTATGTTCCTTGCACAGGACACCCTGAGAACACGCGTTCAGAAGAAGCTTGAGGCTCTCAGAGAAACCGCAAAGCCCGAGATTCAGGCGCTTATCGACAAGTACTTTGAAACTAAGGATTGCGGCAAGGCAAACGCTGCTGCTACCAAGGAGCTCGTTGCGGCTCTCGATGCTTGCGGTTGCGACGCTGCTAAGGAAATTCTCAAGGCTAAGGACTACCTCGCTAAGAAGTCCCAGTGGATTTTCGGCGGCGACGGCTGGGCATACGATATCGGCTACGGCGGACTTGACCACGTTATCGCTTCCGGCAAGAACGTAAACATCTTCGTATTCGATACCGAGGTTTACTCCAACACCGGCGGACAGGCTTCCAAGGCTACAAACGTAGGCGCGGTTGCACAGTTCGCAGCAGGCGGTAAGGATGTTAAGAAGAAGGATCTTGCAGGTATCGCAATGAGCTACGGCTATGTATACGTTGCACAGATTTCTATGGGTGCAGACCGCAACCAGTGCCTTAAGGCAATCGCCGAGGCAGAGGCATATGACGGTCCTTCCCTGATTATCGCATACGCTCCCTGCATCAACCACGGTATCAAGGGCGGTCTGACCATTGCTCAGCAGGTTGAGAAGGAAGCTGTTGAGGCAGGCTACTGGCATCTGTTCCGCTTCAACCCTGCGCTCGCTGAAGAGGGCAAGAACCCGTTCTCGCTCGACAGCAAGGCTCCGACAGGCGACTACAAGGCATTTATGATGAGAGAGGTACGTTACAACTCCCTCATGCGCGCTAACCCCGAGAGAGCAACCGTTCTGTTTGACAAGGCAGTTGCAAACTCCAAGGCTAAGTACGACCACCTTGTTGAGATGCAGAAGATGTACGAGGACGAGTTTACCGCTAAGTAATTTCGTTTAACTGCATAAACCTATCCCCCGCACATTTCGGTGTGCGGGGGATTTTTGCGTTAGTGTAGGCTGCGCTTTTGCGCAAAGCGAAAAAACGGCAGGAGCGCCTGCCCCCGCCGTTGATACAGTTATGCGAATACTCCGCCTTACGAAAGGCGGAACAGCGTGTCGGGGCACCCGACCCCGCCGAAAACACTGTCAAAGAGCCTTTCCAGAGCAAACTGCACCTGCATTTTCAAAATCTCCCTGTCAAAGTAGCTGCAAAGCGCCTTTGCCGTGTTGTCCTGAAGCTTTTGCTCCCAGTCCCCCTCGCTGCGCAGCATAATCATCGAGCTTCCGTCCGTGCCGACAACGTACAGCGTTTTCTGCCCGTAGTCGCACATCACGTTCTTTGCAGAAACCTTTGCTTCCGTGTTAATGTCTGGAATATCCTCGGACACGATTTCCGCAAGCTTGCCTTTGGAGGCAACGCCCGTCTTTGACGGTTTTGAGCTTTCGCGCACGTCAACCAAAGCGCTTACAAAATCCGCAGCTAAAATATCCCTGTCGCTGAAATCGAACGAGTACATATCTCCGTTCATGTCGATAAACGACCCGCTGTCCCGCTTCCCCCAAGCGTAATTAGTCCGACGCATTACAAAGACAATCGGGCAGCTTTCCTCGGCGATAGAATAATCCCCGCCGCTTTCCGACTCGGCAGGCGCGAAAACCCCGCTCTCCGACCCGCCATAGCCCGAGTTCGCCGTACTGCTGCACCCGCAGAGCAAAACCAGCGATAATACCGTCGCAAATACCTTTTTCATATACGCACCCTCCTTGTACCTTTAATACAAGGTAATGCAGAAAAAGGTTGCGGAAATCCGAAAATGTGGTATATTTATAATGTATGTCGGCTTTGTGCAGCATGCCGAAGCGCTAGTCCTTCGCAAGCACGGTGACAAACCCGTTAGCCTCGGCAGAGCTTATGCTAGCGCCGATTATCTTCCCCTCGTACACCAAAAGCTCCGCAATTACAGGCACGACGGGGTCGGGGTTTTCGGCATTCTGTATCGCGTAGGTGTAGCGCGTTACGGTGCAGGCGCGGTATTTCCGCAGGTCAAAGCCCTGCTCCTTCTGAAGCGCGTTGAACTTCGTATACTCCTCGTCAAACTTTGACGGGATGCGCACCTCCTCCACTCCCGTGTGGATTATCCCCGCGTCCCAGCCGAAGCTCTCTATGTACGCTAAGCGCTGCTCGTTGGTTTCCCCGCTGATTCCGCTGTCCCCGTTGCTAAGCCTGAACAGCCCCCACAGCGCCGCCCCAAGCAGAATGATTACACCTATTATCAGTGTTTTCCCCGAGTGCGCCCTTTTTTCAGTCATTTTGAAAGCCTCCTTTTGTGCAAAAGTATGTCCTAAAAGCAGCCTTTCACATAATATTCACAAAGTGCGGAAATTATTTGTGTTAATTTTAACAAAACAGTTTTATACGTTTTGTTATAAACCACGAAAAAACACGCTCGCGCCGCTTCACAGCGCGGAAAATGGGCTGTTTTTTGTGCAATAACACTATCGCCACCCCTAAATGT
>SFHN01000188.1 GCA_004555635.1 [Eubacterium] saphenum | reverse complement strand
GCTTATTCGCGGGGCGGGCGGAAAATGCCTGTTATACGGCGTATCGCTCGGCAATTCTTCTAAGTTTCTGCTCGTCGGCGGGATAGGAAGCACTTAGAAGCTTAGTGGGATTGTTAAGCAGGTCGAGAACGGTTTGGTGGATTATTTCCGCGGAAATATGCTCCCTGCCGCAAAGCTGCCTGTAAAACTCCTCCACAGCGTCTGCGCTGTCAAAGCCCGAAGCTGTGAGGATACCGCGGCGCTGGTCATCAGGGGCTTCTGCGATATACCCCGCAAGGAACATTCCGCAGGCTTTTCCGTGAGGAACGCCGCATTCGTAGGTTATGCGGTAGCTTAGTCCGTGCGGGATTGCCGTTCCTGTGTGGGATATCGCAATTCCTCCGCAGACCGCAGCGGTCATAAGTTTTTCCCTAGTCGTGTCGTCAAGTTCGCCGCCGATTAACGCCTTGCGGCATTCTGCGAGAACAGAAAGCCCCTTGTCTGCCCACGTCCTGCTGAACATAGTTGCCTTAGAGTTGAGCGCGCTTTCGACAAGGTGTGCAAAAGCGTCGGTCGCCGTATTTCGGATAACAGGCAGCGGCGCGTCGGCAAGGTATTTCCCGTCTGCAAGTGCAATTTCTGGGTAAATTCTATGCGGAATTGACGCTTTTGTGCGCAGAGTGTGAACCGTCAGTACAGATATACCCGTAGCTTCGGAGCCTGTGCCGCAGGTAGTCGGCACGGCGGCAACGGGAAGCACTTTTGCAGGGCGGTTTTCATAGAGCAGCTCTGCCCCGCTGTCGGGATTCGCGGTCATAAGCGCTACTGCTTTTGCAGCATCAAGCGGAGAGCCGCCGCCAATTCCTATAACAAAATCAGCGCCCTCCGATACGCCCAAATCCCGCGCTTTCATCACCGTTTCGACCGAGGGATTTTCCTCTACCTCGTCAAAAACTGCATAGCACACACCGCCGCTTTTCAGCGCGGAGATAACATCGTCAAGCGAGCCGTTTTTCTTTGACGAGTTTTTTCCCGTAACAATCAGCGCACGCTTTCCGAGCGAACAAAGCTCCGCCGCGTGAGCGCGAACGCAGTTGCTTTCAACGTATATTTTTGTCGGCATTGTAAAGTGCATTGTCGTTCCTCCGAAGAATATTTTTCCTAATTATAACACGATATTTTTTTGTTGTCAACCGAAGTTTATTGAAAAATCCACGCTTTACCCCTTGAAAACCTACTAAACCTATGGTATAATAAACGCAAGCGTTTATTATACACTTATCTCAATGTCCTCGCACATTCGTTCGCCTATGGCGAACTCCGTGCGTATCGGACAATTATACCATACCATTAATGCTATGGTATAATAGTAATATAAGAGAACGCAATTATCTTTATAACAGTATATAAGAAAGGACAGGGATAAATCTATGAAAATATCAACTAAGGGGCGCTATGCGCTTCGCCTGCTGCTTGACCTTGCGGAACACAAGGACGAGGGCTATGTTGCACTTAAGGACATTGCAGAGCGGCAGGGTATCTCGAAAAAATATCTCGAGCAGATTGTCCCGCTTCTTAACAAGGCGGAGCTTCTGCGCACAAACCGTGGATATCAGGGCGGCTACTCCCTAGCCAAAGAACCCGACAAATATACTGTTGGGGAAATCCTGCGCGTGACCGAGGGAAACCTGTTCCCTGTTGCCTGCCTTCAGTTTGAGCCGAACAGCTGCCCGCGCTGCGACGGTTGTATGACGCTTCCGATATGGGAAGGGCTTTACAAAACGATTTCTGACTACCTCGACGGAATAACGCTCAAAGATATTCTGGAACAAAAGGAGCATACAAATGAATAACGACGCCAAGAATACAAAGGCGCTTATTGCTATGAGCGGCGGAGTTGACAGCTCGGTCTGCGCGGCGCTGATGTCAAAGGACGGCTACGACTGTATCGGCGTTACTATGAAGCTGTACTCCGAAAGCGCCGATGAACAAGCCGAGAAAACCTGCTGCACCGCAAACGACGCAGAGGACGCGCGTTCCGTGTGCTTTAAGCTTGGAATAAAGCACTATGTCTTTAATCTTTCGGGGGATTTTGACCGCGAGGTAATAAAGCGGTTTATTGAGGCGTATGAAACGGGCTTTACGCCTAATCCTTGTATCGACTGCAACCGATACATTAAATTTGAGCGCCTTTATCAGCGCGCAAAGGAACTTGGCTGCGAGGTAATCGCAACGGGACATTACGCGCGGACGGAATACGACGAGCAAAGCGGGCGCTGGCTGCTTAAAAAATCCCGCAATACTGTGAAAGACCAAAGCTATGTGCTGTACGCTATGACGCAGGAGCAGCTTGCGCATACGCGCTTCCCGCTCGGCGAGTTTGAAAGCAAGGGCGAAATTCGACGCATTGCCGAGCAAATGGAACTGATTAACGCAAGGAAAAAGGACAGTCAGGACATCTGCTTTGTACCCAACGGCGACTATTCCGGCTTTATCCGCCGCTATACGGGCAAGGACTACCCCGAGGGCGATTTCATCGGTGAAAACGGAGAGGTATTCGGACGGCATAAGGGGATTATCTGCTATACAACCGGTCAGCGCAAGGGGCTTGGGCTGTCATTTGCGCAGCCGATGTATGTCTGCGCGAAAAATCCCGAGAAAAACACCGTGACGCTCGCACCCGAAAGCGGATTGTACTCCTCGGTACTTTTCGCGCGGGACTTCAACTGGATTTCACTTGAACAGCCGCCTAAAGAGCCGCTTCGGGTTTATGCGGCGACACGCTATCACGCGAAGGAAGCCCCCGCATACGCGCTTGCACTTCCCGATGGCGCCGTTAAAATCACGTTTGACGAGCCGCAGCGCGCTCTTTCGGCGGGACAGGCGGTTGTACTTTACGACGGAGATATAGTTGTCGGCGGAGGAACTATTTTTTCAAAGGAATAAAATGCGGAGCCGATTTGGCTCCGTTGTTTTTATAAAGCTCCGGTTTCAATTCCGTAAATCCCATACTATAATCCAAATCCATTGACAAAATGTCGAAAATATGATATAATCCAAACAAGTACCTTACCAACAGTCATATTTTCTTGTATTATGGAGGAGCCTTATGAAAAAAATGCTTGTTGTTTGCGATGTTGAAGGAACAATTTTCAAGGCGAAATATCGTATTGAAGGGACAGAATATGCTTCTTCAATGTGGCAGCCTTTAGCTCATACTTTGGGTATGAAGGCAGAACGTGAAGAGTATGAAACTCACTTGAAATGGGAAAATCAAGAGTATGACAACTATGTTGATTGGGTCAAGGCAACAGTTAATATTCACAGGAGATACGGGTTAAAAAAAGAAATATTTTTCAGGCTCATAAACGAAGCGGAATATATGCCCGGTGTACAGGAGTTTTTCAAAAAACTTGACAGACAGAGGTTCGTCCCTGTGCTGATAACAGGAGGATTCAGAAATCTTGCGAGAAGAGCAGAAAAAGAACTGAAGATTGAATCTGCTAATATTTTTGCAG
>SFHN01000187.1 GCA_004555635.1 [Eubacterium] saphenum | reverse complement strand
CCCCAACCAGATCACTGACAAGGACCGACAACGCCGTCCTGACCCTTGCCTGTTGAGAAAAGACCAACTGCGATGGTGCCCCACATACCGTTCATAAAGTGTACGGGAACAGCGCCGACAGGGTCGTCAATCTTGAGCTTGTAATCGAGAAGCCATACGCCGAAGCATACGAGCAGACCCGCAACCGCGCCTATGATGATAGCGCCAAAAGCGTCAACGTCCGCGCAGGGAGCGGTGATTGCAACAAGTCCCGCGAGCGAGCCGTTAAGGCACATCGAAACATCGGGCTTGCCGTGTCTTATCCAGGTGTAAGCCATTGTTGTAACGGTAGCAACCGCAGGAGCAACCGTTGTTGTAAGGAAAATCTGACCGAGATAGTCCTGGTCTGCGGCAGCCGCGCCGTTAAATCCATACCAGCCGAACCACAGGATGAACACGCCGAGAGCGCCGAGCGTCATAGAGTGACCGAGGATTGCGTTGGGCTTGCCGTCCTTGCCGAACTTGCCGATACGCGGACCGAGCATCGCTGCGCCGATAAGCGCCGCAAGACCGCCGACCATATGAATTGCGGTAGAACCCGCGAAGTCAATAAAGCCGAGCTGCTGGAGCCAGCCGGAGCCGTCGGGAGCCCAAATCCAGTGCGCCTCGATAGGATAGATGACAGCGCTGATTACGCCCGAATAGATGCAGTATGTAGAGAACTTGGTTCTCTCAGCCATCGCACCGGAAACTATCGTCGCGGTGGTTGCGCAGAAAACCATATTGAACACGAACAGGTGCCACGGGAAATTGCTGAAATCCGAGAAGATGTCGAAGTTCGGCATTCCCACAAGACCGAGCAGCGCGTCCTCTCCGCAAAGAAGACCGAAGCCGAGGAAGATGAATGCTACCGTACCGATGCAGAAGTCCATCAGGTTTTTCATAATGATGTTTCCTGCATTCTTTGCTCTTGTAAAGCCTGCCTCTACCATTGCGAAGCCCGCCTGCATAAAGAATACCAGCGCAGCTCCAATCAGAAACCACACGCCCGTTGTGCCGAACATAACGCCGTTGACGGTGTCGAGCACATTTGTTGCAGCTTCAGATGCCATTGTGATCGCGTTCATAATATGACCGCCCCTTTCAATTTGTTCTTTCTGAAGCAAAACAAGGCTATGACAGCTGTTCTCCGTTGAGCAGCCCTCATAGCCTCGTTGCTATGGTTAGATTATACTGCATTTTTGCAAGTTTGTCAATACATAATTGCAAAATATTTTTATTTTGTGACATTGCACAAAATCTTTCCAATCGGTTGGGCTGTCGCACAGCACCTGTAACAATTCCTGCTATATTTTGTATATTACCGCCTGTTTTCGAGCGTTTTGGAGCATTTTCTCCGCTTTGAAATACCCCCAAAAAGGCATTCAATGACGCGGTAAAGCAGGATTATTATACTGCACAATCAAAAACAATTCTTCAGTTTGTGACGGATTATTGCGTTCGACTTTCACGAAAACTGAATAAAGCCGCTTTTTTCGTCGTATTTTCTGCAGGCTATTGACACCGGCGGAGCAACTCTGTTATAATAAGGAAAACACCTTATTTTATAGGAGTAAATTATGAAGAAACGTATATTTTCTGCGGCTGCCGCTGCGCTGCTGCTTTTATCGGGCTGCGCGGACAGCGCCTCGGATATTATCCTGCCGGGAACGTCCGACAGCGGCTTATCGTCTGTCGAAAGCACCGCCGAAACCTCAAAGCCCACGGAAGAGCCTGCCGCGGCGCCCTCTGTCGTTATGTCTGCGGAGTCGGGCGTGTATGCGCAGGGGTTTTCGCTTGAGCTTTCATCTGAAAGCGGCGAGATACTCTACACAGTTGACGGAAGCGACCCTGCCGTAAGCGAAACCGCTTTGGTGTACTCCTCGCCCATAGCGATAACCGACCGCAGCGGGGACAAGAACGCTGTGTCGGCGGTTGATACGTCGCTGATTGCGGGAAGCTTTAACGAGGTAAACGCCGACAAGAACGGCTTTGTCTGCACTATCGGCGCTCCCGATGACAGCGCGGTTGACAAATGCACCGTTGTCCGCGCGGCGGTGAAAATGCCCGACGGCAGCTTTGGCGAGGAGGCATATTCCACCTACTTTATCGGAACGGCGGAGGAGCACATAAACGGGCTTGCCGAAAGCTGCGCGGCAGCGGGAAAGCCGCTTGCGGTAATCAGCCTTTCGGTAAACTACGACGATTTCTTCGGCGCAGAGAACGGCATTTATGTAAAGGGCGACATCTTTGACAAGGCGCTGGCGGAGTATCTTTCGGAGAACAAGCGCGTCCGCGACGGCGAAACCGCCCGCGCTCTTGACGCAAACTACAAGCAGCGCGGCAGGGATTGGGAGCGCAAAGCGGCGCTGTCAATGCTTGAAATGACCCCTGACGGCACGACCGAGGTGCTTAACCAAACCTGCGGAGTGCGCATTCAGGGCAACTATTCGCGCTCCGACCTGCAAAAGGGGCTTCGGATTTACGCGCGCAGCGAGTACGGAAAGAAGAACTTCGGCTATCCCGTTTTCGGTGAGGATTATCTTTCCGACAGCGGTATGGTGGTGGACAAGTTCAAGTCGCTGGTTCTTCGCGCGGGCGGAAACTGCGCGTTTCTTGCAAAATTCAACGATACCTACTGGCAGTCGCTCTGCACCGAGCTTGACGTTGAAACAAAGCGCACGCGCCCCTGCGTGGTTTATCTCAACGGCGAATACTGGGGGCTGTATGTCCTCGAGGAGGATTACTCCGACGACAGATTTGAGGAGCTTCACGGGGTGAACAAGGACGATGTCGTGGTTTACAAGGGCGACGCGGAGGCGCTTTCGCTTGGCTACAAGCTGGACGAGGGCACGCTTCCCGAGGGAGTTACCGACGAAAGCTACTACTTCGGCGAGCTGCAAAGCTTTTTCCGCACGCACTCGGATTTGAAAAGCGCCGACGACCTCGCCGAGTTTGAAAAGCTGGTGGAAATTCAGTCGGTTATGGACTACTTCGCGGTTGAGGTGTGGATAAACAACAAGTGGGACTGGCCGGGCAAGAACTGGTCGATGTGGAAAACCGTTTCCAAAGGCGATGGCTATGCCGACGGGCGCTGGAGATTTATGCTGTACGATGTCGAGTTCGGCGGCGTGTGCGGAGCAACCGAAGCCTCGACCAACACTATCAAAGAGGACAACTACAAGCCGCTCGGCTTGCTTGATACGGACACGAACAACCCTGCGGTGCTGTGCTTCGCGTATCTTATGACGAACGACGCGTTCCGCACGGAGTTCTGCGAAAAGCTCTCCGCGATGTCCGACACGGTGTTTGAGAAAACGCGCGCACTGGAGCGTCTGGATTATTTCACAAGCGTATACTCGCCGCTCTATGAGCAGTTTTTCCTGCGCTATCCCGATACGGGAACGGCAGACGACGCGCTGAACGGCGGCTACGGCAGCGCAGCGTGCATACGCGATTTTCTCGGCGAGCGCGAAAAGGCAA